>JAYFNP010000197.1:0-4589 GCA_034933385.1 Burkholderiaceae bacterium
CGCGATTGATCCACCGATAGTGTTGTTCGGCCTGTTTCTGCTGTTCGGCCTGTCCGGTTATGCCATCTATCTCTGGCGCCTGATCAAGGGCAAGCCAGTCAGCATCGTCGATACCCAAACGCACCACGAAGGTAACGACAAGGAACCGCATTGACGATCGGCCGCGGTTGCACGTTTTTTGAAATACGCTTATAGTTGCGCCATGTTCAAGACGATCCGCATCCCCGCAACCGCATTGTGCAGCAGCCCGATCTACGGCCTGCTGCAGTCCCTGCTACTACTAGCACGCTAAGCGCGCTAAATCCCCTATTCCTACAATCCGCGCAGTTTCTGGCTCGTGTCGATGTCGGCAAGGGCAGGCGGAGAAGCATTCAAAATACACACATTGACAAGCAGATTCACTCAAAGGAGCACATCATGACCGCAGGCGCAGCAGAGAAACTCATCATATTCGACACCACCTTGCGTGACGGCGAGCAGGTTCCCGGCAGCCAGTTGAATACGCTGGAAAAGATCGAGATCGCCAGGGAACTGGAACTGCTGGGCGTCGATGTGCTGGAAGCCGGTTTCCCGATGTCCAGCCCGGGCGACTTCAAGTCGGTGATGGAAATTTCCAAGGTCGTCACCAAGCCGATCATCAGTGCGCTGACCCGCGCGCAAGAGCGCGATATCGACATCGCGATCGACTCGCTGAAATTCGCGAAGCGTGGCCGCATCCATACCGGCATCGGCACGTCGCCGCTGCATATCAAGTACAAGTTCAATTCGACGCCGGAACAGATCATCGAACGCGCAGTCAAGGCGGTCGCTTATGCGCGCCGTTTCATCGACGACGTCGAATTTTTCGCTGAAGACGCCGGCCGTACCCCGAACGAATACCTTGCTCAAGTGGTCGAGGCAGTCATCGCCGCCGGCGCAACCACCATCAACCTGCCGGACACGACGGGCTATTGCACGCCTTACGAGTATGGCGAAAAGATCAAATACCTGAAAAACAACGTCAAGAACGTCGACAAGGCGATCCTGTCCGCGCACTGCCACAACGACCTCGGCATGGCGACCGCCAACGCGCTGACCGGCGTACTGAACGGCGTGCGCCAGGTCGAATGCACGATCAACGGCATCGGCGAGCGCGCCGGCAACACCTCGCTCGAAGAAATCGTGATGATCGTCAAGTCACACAAGGACATGCCTGTCTATACCGACATCGACACGACGCGCATCATGAAGCTGTCACGCATGGTGTCCAACATGATGCGCATGCCGGTGCAACCGAACAAGGCGATCGTCGGCCGCAACGCATTCGCACACTCGTCCGGCATCCATCAGGACGGCATGCTGAAACACCGCGAAAATTACGAGATCATCGATCCGGTCGACGTTGGCGTCACCGATTCCTCGATCGTGCTGACCGCGCGCAGCGGCCGCGCCGCGCTCGACCATCACTTGAAACGCCTCGGCTTCAACCTCAAAACTGAAGATCTCGATGCCGCCTACACCAAGTTCCTGGTGGTGGCCGATGCGCAGAAATTCGTTTCCGACGACGACTTGCGCAAGATCGCCGGTGCCAGCAGCGAGGTGAACACCAATCGCATCCGCGTCGATCACCTGCAAGTGTTGTGCGGCAAGAGCGCGATCCCGATGGCGACCGTGCGCCTGATCATCGACGGCGAACCGCACACTGCGACCGCCGCCGGCAACGGCCCGATCGACGCTTCGCTCAATGCGGTGCGCCAGATCATCACCAAGCAAGTCAACCTTGAGGAATTCCTGATCCAGGCGTTCAACCGCGGCACCGACGACGTCGGCAAAGTGCACATTCAGCTCGAAAACAATGGGCAGGTGTACTACGGTTTCTCGGCCAACACCGACGTCATCACCGCATCGGTCGAAGCTTACATTGATGCATTGTCAAAAATCGCGTAGCCTGCGAAACATCCATCAAAAAACGGGGCTCTGCCCCGTTTTTTGATGCCTCCCCAAAATTATCTTCTTCCGCCGCCGCGCGACCTTTCGCTATCGTCATACATGGGATCGCGACCGTTCTGCATCATGCGCACCACGCCAGAGCGGTCGAAATGCACGTGCATCATCGAATCCCACACGCCCCCCTCCTTGTAGCGGTACGACCAGACCTCCAGCTTCGGCAAGTGCAGATATGAGGTTTCAGCCGGACGGCCAATCGTACGCAGCACGTCGGCTTTCGTCGCTTCGTTAACTTTGATGGTCGCGAATTTTTCGACCGTCAGCACTTGCTCCCAGGAAACCACCCTGCCATCCGCGCCGAGCCGCACCATATGGGTAGTTTGTGCCCACGGACCTTGCGGATATTCCAACAACTGCGTATTACCATCCTGATAACGACCAGCCGGTTTCCCCACCTTGGCGACAACTTCCTGCTCGGTCATGCCCTGCTTGATATTTTCAGCCGAAAAGGTCACACACCCAGCCAAAACGAGGGCGGGCAGCAACAACAAAACGGACTTGACGATTTTCATCACAATTCCCCCTGACGGACCGGTACGGTATCGCGCCGGCATTTGAAAGATAATGGCTTTTAAGCTATAATGCTAGCTTGGCTGTTTTAGCCATGTTTATTCATTGTTAATGCACGGTGCATGGGGTTTCGACTCCGCGTACCGCTAGTGAAAGGTACCACAAAATGTCTATCGAAAAATCGGCCAAAGCGGCAATTGTCGCGGATAACGCTCGCGGCGCAAACGACACGGGCTCCCCAGAAGTGCAAGTCGCACTGCTGACCGCACGAATCAACGACCTGAATTCGCACTTCAAAACGCACAGCAAGGATCATCACTCCCGTCGCGGCCTGATCATGATGGTCAACCGTCGTCGTAGCCTGTTGACCTACCTGCGCAACAAGGATCTGAATCGCTATCGCGATCTGATTGCGAAACTGGGTCTGCGCAAGTAAACACATTGCGACAACCGATTCGGGCTATCATGCCGAACTGCCTGCGCCAGATATCTGACGCGGGCTTTTTGCTATTTGCGGCCTGGACATTGGACTAGCAGCAAAGCGGCGTATGCCGCTGTAATGAGGTGAACGACAGCGCCTGAAAATCTGTCGGCAACAACTGAAAGGAACACCCATGTTTAACAAAGTCACCAAAGCCTTCCAATACGGCCAGCATCAGGTCACGCTCGAAACCGGCGAAATCGGCCGGCAGTCTTCCGGCGCGGTGCTCGTATCGATGGAAGATACCGTCGTGCTGGCCACTGTCGTGGCTAAAAAGGATACCCGCCCCGGCCAGGATTTCTTCCCGCTGACCGTTGATTACATTGAAAAGACCTATGCTGCCGGCAAAATTCCTGGCGGCTTCTTCAAACGCGAAGGTCGCCCGTCCGAAAAAGAAATCCTGACCTCCCGCCTGATCGATCGCCCCATCCGCCCGCTGTTCCCGGAAGGCTATCTGAACGAAGTGCAAGTCATTATCCATGTGCTGTCGGTCAACCCGGAAATCGACCCGGACATCCCGGCAATGATCGGCGCATCGGCCGCCTTGTGCGTGGCCGGCATCCCGTTCAACGGCCCGCTCGGCGCGGCACGCGTCGGCTATGACAACGGCCAGTACATCCTGAACCCGACGACGGCACAACTGGCAACATCAAAGATGGATCTGGTGGTTGCCGGCACCGAGATCGCCGTGCTGATGGTCGAATCCGAAGCGCAGGAGCTGTCCGAAGACGTGATGCTCGGCGCCGTAGTCTTTGGCCACGAACAAATGCAAGTGGTGATCAACGCGATCCACGATCTGGTTGAAGAAGGCGGCAAACCTGAACTCGAATGGGCACCGCCGGCGAAGAACGAGGCGCTGATCGCTGCGGTGACCGCCATTGCCGCACCGCTGCTGCAAGAAGCGTATCAGACCCGCCAGAAACAGGCTCGCACCGACAAGCTGCGCGATGCCACCGCGACCGTGATGGCCACACTGGCCGAGCAAGCTGCCGCCGCCGGCACCGCCGTTCCGGATTCTGTCGAAGTCGGCAACATCCTGTTTGACATGGAAGCGAAAATCGTCCGTTCGCAAATCCTGAACGGCGAGCCGCGCAGTGACGGCCGCGACACGCGTACCGTGCGTCCGATCTCGATCCGCACCAGTGTATTGCCGCGCACCCATGGCTCGGCACTGTTCACCCGTGGCGAAACGCAGGCTCTGGTGGTCGCCACCCTCGGCACCGCACGTGACAGCCAGAAGATCGACGCACTGATGGGCGAATTCACCGACAGCTTCATGCTGCACTACAACATGCCGCCGTTCGCGACTGGCGAAACCGGCCGCGTCGGCTCGCCGAAGCGCCGCGAAGTCGGTCACGGCCGCCTCGCCAAACGTGCACTGGCTGCGGTACTGCCGTCACAGGAAGAATTCAGCTATTCGATGCGCCTGGTATCCGAAATCACCGAATCGAACGGTTCATCGTCGATGGCATCGGTGTGCGGCGGTTCGCTCGCGCTGATGGATGCCGGCGTGCCAATCAAGGAACACGTCGCCGGCATCGCGATGGGCTTGATCAAGGAAGGCGGCAAATTTGCCGTGTTGACCGACATTCTCGGCGATGAAGACCACCTC
>JAYFNP010000198.1:0-1714 GCA_034933385.1 Burkholderiaceae bacterium
CGTCCGGATTGAGTTCGACGATCAGTGCATTTTTTACCCGTTTGACAATGACATCCGGCACCACTGCATCGGCCACGTCGGCGGCATAGGCTCTGCCCGGGTGCGGGTGGCATTGTCGGATGACGACCTGCACCTCGCGTAGGTCTTCGTCATCGCAATCCAGCATTTTTTTCAACTTGTTGAATTCGCGTTGTGCGAACAATTCGAGGTGATGCTCGACAATCGTCAAGGCTCGACGACGGGTGACGAACGGAATATGAGGAAGCTGCCGGATCTGAATTGCAAGACATTCAGCGACGTTGCGTGCCCCGATCCCGGCCGGATCGAAACTCTGCAGTTTGGCAAGCGCGGTTTCCAGCTCTTCCGGCGTTACTTCCAGTTCGGGGGGGAGCCAGCCCAGTATATCGTTGAGAGAGTCCGTCAGATAACCGTTGTCGTCGAGCGTATCGATCAACAGCATCATCAATGCCTGTTCGCGCTGCCCATGCACGCTCAGCCGCATCTGCTCCTGTAGATGGCTGCGCAACGTCAGATCGGGTGCTTCAATCTGCGGGCGGGCATTTTCGTCGTCCGGCGATTTGTTCGAATGTGTGGCCGAGTCGAAATCCCATTCGCTCCCGCTGGTGCTGACTTCCCCGGTTTCGCGGGGTTGCTCGTAGCCGCTTTCGGATTCCGAGGCCCCCGTTTCCTGTGTTTCAGAGGCTGGCGAATTTGTGGTGGTCGAGGGTGTCGCCTGGTTAATCGCGCCATCGGCCAGTAGCCGCAGTGAACGGTCGAGTGGATCGTCGAGCCGTTCCAGCAGCGGGTTGTTCTGCATGATTTGCTCGATTTCCTGCTGCAATTCCAGCGTCGACAACTGGAGCAGGCGAATCGATTGCTGTAACTGGGGCGTCAGCGCCAGATGCTGCGAAGTGCGCAGTTGCAGCGATTGCTTCATGGGTTACATCCTGAAATGTTCACCGAGATAGACGCGTCGTACCGACTCGTCGGCGATGATTTCGTCAGGATGGCCGCTGGCGAGAACGGCGCCCTGGTTGATGATGTACGCGCGGTCGCAGATGCCAAGCGTTTCGCGCACGTTGTGGTCGGTGATCAGCACGCCGATGTCGCGTTCCTTCAGGAAACGCACGATGCGCTGGATTTCAATGACTGCGATCGGATCGATCCCGGCGAAGGGTTCGTCCAGCAGGATGAAGCGCGGATTGGTTGCGAGCGAGCGCGCAATTTCGACGCGCCGCCGTTCACCGCCTGACAGCGACAACGCGGAATTTTCACGCAGTTGCTCAATTTGCAAATCGGACAACAGGCGTTCCAGCCGCCGATTCATTTCGGCTTTCGACAATGGCTTGCCATTGTCGTCCTGCTGCAATTCAAGCACGGCACGGATATTGTCTTCGACGTTCAGCTTGCGGAATACTGAAGCTTCTTGCGGCAGATACGACAGGCCGAGGCGCGCTCGCCGGTGGATCGGCAGGCGGGTGATGTCGTTGCCGTCGAGGTCGATCTGGCCGCCGTCGGCGGGACCCAGCCCGACGATCATGTAAAACGAAGTAGTCTTGCCGGCACCATTTGGCCCGAGCAGGCCGACGACTTCGCCGCTTTCGACGCTGAGCGACACGTCATGCACGACCTGGCGGTTGCCGTAGGATTTTTCCAGGCCGCGGACGGTCAGGGTACTTTTTGCCCTGTTACTTGGCCTTATCCTTGCCGTCGG
>JAYFNP010000199.1:0-2146 GCA_034933385.1 Burkholderiaceae bacterium
TGACGAACAATTGGATGCGGCCATCCGACAACGGGCCAGAAGCGTCTTGAATGGTCGCAAACGAAATCTTGCCCATCAGACGTTTGAGCATCATCCGGCCGGCGACGGCGACCTCGACCTGTTTTTCCTCAAGGGTTTCGCGAGACAGTGTGCCGTATTCGGCGTGCAAGTTCGCTGCTTTGTGCTGCGGACGGAAATCGTTCGGGAACGCGACGCCTTTGGCGCGAATCGCGGCCAGTTTTGCGCGGCGTTCGGCAATGATCGAATTTTCATCAGCAGCGGGTACTGCGGGTTTGTTTTGCGTAGTCATGATGGTATGTGCGTCATAAAAGGTAACGAAGCGTCAAACGCCCTGTTTCAGCGAGGCGGCGATGAAATCGTCCAGATCGCCGTCCAGTACCGATTTGGTGTTGCCGGTTTCAAAATTGGTGCGCAAGTCCTTGATGCGCGACTGATCGAGTACGTACGAGCGGATCTGGTGACCCCAGCCGACATCGGTTTTCGAATCCTCAAGTTTTTGCTGCTCGGCCATGCGTTTTCTGAGTTCCATTTCATAGATGCGCGACTTCAGCATGTCCCAGGCTTCGGCACGGTTTTTGTGCTGGCTGCGGTCATTTTGGCATTGCACGACGATGCCGCTCGGAATATGCGTCAGGCGCACGGCCGAATCGGTTTTGTTAATGTGCTGGCCACCGGCGCCGGAGGCGCGATAAGTATCGACACGCACATCGGCCGGATTGATATCGATTTCGATTGAATCGTCGACTTCCGGATAGACGAACAAACTGCAAAACGACGTATGCCGGCCGCCGGCAGAGTCGAATGGCGATTTTCTGACGAGGCGGTGGACGCCGGTCTCGGTACGCAGATAGCCGTAGGCATATTCGCCTTCGACCTTGATGGTTGCGGTCTTGATGCCGGCAACGTCGCCGTCGGACTGTTCCAGGATTTCGGCCTTGAAGCCCCTGCGTTCGCAGTAGCGAAGGTACTGACGCAAGATCATCGACGCCCAGTCCTGCGCTTCGGTGCCGCCAGCACCGGCCTGAATGTCGATGAAACAATTGTTCGAATCCATCGGATTGGAGAACATCCGGCGGAATTCCAGTTCTTCGACCAGTTTCCTGATTTCCTGCGCATCGCTTTCAATGGCAATCAGCGAATCCTCATCCTGCTCTTCGCGTGCCATCGTGTACAGTTCGCTGGTGTCGTGCAGGTCGGATTTTATTTTTGTGAGCGTCAGAACGACCGCTTCGAGAGCTTTCTTTTCACGCCCGAGTTCCTGTGCGCGTTTCGGGTCGTTCCAGATGTTGGGATCTTCTAGTTCTGCGTTGACTTGTTCCAGCTTGTCCGACTTCTCCGGGAAGTCAAAGATACCCCCGAAGTTCGGCTTCGCGGGTGGACAGATCCGCGAGCAGGTTGGCAATGGCGTTGAGGCGTTCGGCTTCCATGGTGGATTCTTTGAAAATCAAACCGTTAATTATACCCGACAGCAAGGGAAAGCCGCTTATTCATGCTGCTCTGTACGGTATACTTTGATGAATTGAAGAAAAACGCTTGTCGGGCAAACCTGCGTTCGATGTCTGCGGAATGTTTCGCCGAATTATGAAGTTGTTTGTGGGAAGAACCATGTCACAGAGCCGCTGGTTGTCAATGGCTGTCGCGCTGGTCCTTATTGCCATATGTGTATCGGGCATATCACCCTATGACCGTTTGACGTGGTTTCTGGAAATCGTTCCGGTCTTGATCGCGCTTCCGGTCCTTTTCGGGACTTATCGCCGGTTTCCGCTGACTGACCTGCTTTATTTTCTGATTTTCGTCCATGTATTGGTGCTCATCGTCGGCGGAGCCTATTCGTATGCGCGTGTTCCAATCGGATTTTGGCTGCAGGATCTTTTGCATCTGACGCGAAATCCGTTCGACAAAATCGGACACTTCTTGCAGGGGTTCGTGCCGGCGTTGATTGCGCGTGAAATCCTGCTGCGAGGAAAATATCTGACGAACAAGCGCATGACGGGATTTTTGTCCGTGTGCGTCGCACTGGCGATCAGTGCGTGTTACGAACTGATCGAGTGGTGGTCTGCATTGGCGCTTGGTCAGGGGGCAGATGATTTTCTGGGTACGCAAGGTGATCCCTGGGATACACAGT
>JAYFNP010000200.1:0-8602 GCA_034933385.1 Burkholderiaceae bacterium
AGAAGCCCGATGGCCATGATTGCAGGAATCCAGGATGCCTTGAAAATATCGAGTGTAATTCATATTTCCCGGAAATGCCTCACGAGGCACGAATTTATCCTATGGTTTAAACTAGCGTTTTGGTCAACTATTCCACATACAAAAATACCATGTCATACATTGTGACTGAACAAGGGGTGCAATATCTGGATATCAGAATCGGTACAGGTCGGGAAATCAACAACCGTGCCATCGTGGATGTGCATTACACCGGCTGGCTGCAAAATGAAGACGGCAGCGTTGGCAAAAAATTCGATTCGAGCCATGATCGGGGCGAAACTTTCACGTTCCCAATGGGGGTTCACTACGTCATCCCGGGATGGGAACGGGGCATGAAGGGAATGAAAGAAGGCGGCATGCGCCGACTGATCATTCCGCCGATGATGGCCTATGCTGCCGTTGGCGTCGGCGATGTCATCCCGCCGAATGCAACGCTGATTTTCGAAATCGAGCTGCTTTCCGTTTGAACGCACCGTTTCTACCGCCAGAAAACCTTTTGCCAATACGGATGCTAGGGCTTTCCGCCGGCAGATTTGGCGTAACATTTCAAGTGCCTTAAAATACAGCCCCTTCACAACGGGAACGCAGTCAGCCGGAACGTTCCTGTAACTCTCATTAATAGGATTGTGCCATGCCACACGTTGTCACTGACGCCTGCATTCTCTGCAAGTACACGGACTGTGTCGATGTCTGCCCGGTGGATTGCTTCCATGAAGGCCCGAACTTCCTTGCCATCGACCCAAACGAGTGCATCGATTGCGCTGTCTGCGTCCCGGAATGCCCCGCTGGCGCAATTTACGCCGAAGAAGACGTTCCGGCCGACCAGGTGCAATTCATCGCGCTGAATGCCGAACTGGTGCGCAGTTTCCCGGTCATCACCCGCTCGAAAAGTGCCCTGCCGGATGCCGACCAATGGAAGGACGTTAAGGACAAATTGAAATATCTCCAGCGCTAGACAATGCGCCCCAATGCTGCCAAGAGCGCTTTTTTGAATTGCACTAATGAATAATACCCAGACATCTCAACAAATTATTGAAACTGATGCCGTCATCGTGGGTGCCGGACCGGTTGGCCTGTTCCAGGTCTTCGAACTTGGCCTGCTCGAAATCAAGGCGCATATCATCGATTCGCTGCCGGTCGTTGGCGGCCAGTGCATCGAACTGTATCCGGACAAGCCGATTTATGATATCCCGGCTGTACCTGTTTGTACTGGCAAGGAACTGACCGACAACCTGATGAGACAGATCGAGCCGTTCTCGCCGACTTTTCATCTGGGGCAGGAAGTCACCAAAGTTGCACGCCGTGCCGATAACCGCTTCGATGTCGAAACTTCGCTCGGCACAAAATTCATCAGCAAGACGGTGTTTATCGCCGCCGGTGTCGGCGCATTCCAGCCACGCACCATCAAGCTCGATGGCATCGAGCAGTTTGAAAACAGTCAATTGTTCTATCGCGTTCGCGACCCTGATTTTTTCAAGGGCAAGAACATCGTCATCTGCGGCGGTGGAGATTCGGCACTCGACTGGACACTCAATCTGGTCGGCAAAGCCGAGTCGGTCATCCTGCTGCACCGTCGTGAAGAATTCCGCGCAGCGCCAGCATCGGTCGCAAAAATGCAGGCATTGTGCGACAACTTTGACATGCAAACCGTCATCGGCCAGGTGACCGGCTATGAAACGAAAGATGGCCAGATCTCCGAATTGAAGGTCACCGGCCAAGATGGCGTCACACGCCGGCTGCCGCTCGATTGTCTGCTGGTGTTTTACGGCTTGTCGCCGAAACTCGGACCGATTGCCGAATGGGGGCTGGAGCTCGATCGCCGCCAGATTGCCGTCGATACCGAAAAATTCGAAACCAGCATTCCCGGCATCTTCGCCGTCGGCGACATCAATATCTATCCCGGCAAGAAGAAACTGATCCTGTCAGGCTTTCACGAAGCTGCGCTGGCCGCTTTCGGCGCTGCGCCCTACATCTTCCCGGAAAAGAAAATTCACCTGATGTACACCACCACGTCACCGAAACTGCATAAGGTGCTGGGCGTCGAAACGCCGACCTTCGACTGATGGCGCCTCTGAAGTCATAAAAGCCGTTGTCCTTGCAGGCAACGGCTTTTTTATTGGGCGCGTCGGATTTTAATGTGAAAACGAAGGCAGCTATGACACGAAAGGTTGGCCTGCGCCCTGAATCTGACCGTTTAAAATCTCTGTCGATACTCGAGCGCCTCAACTGGCAATCATCGTAGAAGTAAAGATGATAAACAACGGAATGGTCAGAACGAATGCAGCGGTACTCACAAGCAATGCCCCTTCCGCATCTGGCGATTGCACGCCGAAACGATTGCCGAACACGACGCCAAAGAAGCCCGCGGACAAGGCTATCAATAGAATCCCTGCCCGTCCAACTTCCGGGTCAATCCCGAACAGCATCACCACTACCCAAGCGATCAGCGGCTGTCCAATGTTCTTGACAAGGGTACCGACAAGCACATGTGCATTGATTTTCAATCTGCGCGCAGAGAGGATGACCACAGTCAGGAATAACGCCGCTGCGAGAGCGGCGCCAGCTAGCGGTTTCATGGTTACGACGAGCAATTCTGGCACCTGCAAGCCGGCGGTGCCCAAAAGCGCCGATCCCAATACCCCCACCAGTGGGCCGAACACAATGGGCTTCTTAAACGACAGATACACCAACTTCGGTAGCAGCGCGCCAATCGACGCATGCGTTCCGGATTGAGCAGCTTTTCCCGCTTCGAGCATCATCAGACAGAACGGCGTCAAGAGAACGGCACCACACGAAATCGAAATGGCGACATTCAATGAGATGCCCGTGCTTTCACCGAAAACGCCGTTCAGAATCGGAAGCCCTAGCGCAGCATAATTTGGCAACGCCACGGTCAGCGCCAGTACGGCCGCGTCCTGCGACGACTTGCTAGAAATCTTGACTGCTGCCAGATAAATCAAGGCATAGGCAATCCACATGGATAAGGCCAGCACCACAATGAGCGGCATCTGTTTGACGATACCATCCCACGGGGTTTGCACGGTAGCCAGAAACAAGGCTCCCGGTAGGGCAAAATCCATCAGAAAAATGTTCAACAATGACACATTATGGTTATCCACCAGCCTGGATTTCCCTGCCCAGAACCCTAGCAGCATGATGGTGATAATCGGTGCCAGTGCTTTAATGATGAGATAAGACATGGGCTGTCTCCTGTCCGATAACGTTAATAATCAACCGATGGTGGCAGTTATAAACGCGCGACAAACAAGGCCAACGGCATAAGCAAAGTTAAAGGCAGAGCAGTGAACAATCAATCAAGCCTGCCGCTTGATTGTTACTGAAGGCGGAATGATTCTGACTAAGACAAATACCGATTTATTGGCGGCCATTCGGCGCCAGGCGAATTAACGCTGACGCTTTATCTGCCTGCAAACGGAGGCTAATGAAAGCAATTCTGGGTCGTGTTCTCGTGCATGGAGAAAGATCAGGCCGATATGCTGACGCATGCGATAACGCTCCTGAAGCGGAATGAGCTTGATGCGATTTCCAACGGCTTCCTTGACGCGGCCGGGCAACATGGTAACGCCCACGCCTGCCGAAACGAGGCTGATCAGCGAAAAGATATCGCTGGCCTGACTGACAATTCGGGGGGCAAAGCCTGCAACGCGGCAAGCTTCGATAAACCCCTGATAAGTCACAAACCCATCAGTGAGCGAAACAAAGTCGGCATCCCGATAATCCTGCAGGTCAATTTCGTCCGTTACCTGCTGACGGCCTACGGCAGGACAGGCGAAATAAATCTCGTCGTCAAATAATGGAACCATTTCGACTGCGCTCAACCTCTCCGATGGCATACCCATCAGCACAGCATCGATTTGTGAGCGCATCAGTTTGTCCAGCAAATCCTCATTGGAACCCAGCACGAGCTCGATAGTCAGTTCGGGCTTTTTCGCTTTCAGGTTCATGATGACCTTCGGGGCAATATCGGCTGTCAGAGAATACAGCGAACCGATGCGTAAATGGCCCGATGAAAAGCCGGCTGATGCCCGAGTAAGCGAGATCCCTCTGGACATGGCGTCCAGCACATCGCGTGCGGTATCAGCCAATAGCGCCGCCGCCGGAGTTATCGCAAGCGTGCGTCCTTCGTTGCGGAAGAGCTGGCACTTCAAACCTTCCTCAAGGGAATGCAAGGCGCGATGAACACTCACCGGACTGGTGTCCAGGAGTTCGGCCGCCTTTGAGATATTTCCGGTTTTTACAAAAGCCAGGAAAATCTCAAGCTTGCGGAAGGTGATTTCGCGATCAATTTCAAATTTCATACTTGGAAATTCTATTAGCCGGAGCAGGCGTCAAGCCATAAAAGCATGATATTAACGGAAGGCAAGGGTTGCGTTCAGAGAAAATGTTAATTTAATTACATTGCCAGGTATTGGCATTCGCGTGTAACAGTCTGCTTCGAGCCGACTAGTGGATCATTTTCACGGCCAATCCAGAATGGATACTTAGTGGCACCAACACGCATTATTGGGAAACTCCATCATTTGTGGCGCCGTCGAAATCATCCGATAATGTCACTTTTAAAATCTGCGACAACTTTACTGTGAACAAACCTTTGGCCGATCAAATCGAAGACCTGTTGCCGCAAACACAATGCTCGAAATGTGGCTACCCCTCCTGCCACCGGTATGCGCAAGCCATTGCCAGAGGCGAAGCGGAAATCAACCAGTGCCCGCCCGGTGGCGCTGCAGGCATCGCACGTCTGGCGGCACTGCTGGGCAAGCCGCCTCTCCCGCTGAACCCGGAAAATGGTGTCGAACGACCACGATCCGTCGCACTGATTGATGAAACGTTGTGTATTGGCTGCACGCTCTGCATACAGGCTTGCCCGGTTGATGCGATCATCGGCAGCGCCAAACTGATGCATACCGTCGTCAGCGATTTCTGCACCGGTTGCGACCTGTGCGTGCCGGTTTGCCCGGTCGATTGCATTACCATGATGCCGGTCTCCGGCGAACGAACCGGCTGGGCTGCCTGGTCGCAAGCACAGGCCGATGCCGCACGTGCGCGCCACAACACACACACTGCACGCTTGCAGCGCGAACGCAATGAACACGAAGCAATGCTGGCCGAACGCGCTACGCGACTAAATACAGCCGCGACGGCAGAAGATCAAGCAGAAAAGGACCGCAAGAAAGCGCTGATCCAGGTCGCGCTGGAACGCGTCCGCCAGAAAAAGGCCCCAACATGAAACCTGCGAAAATTCGCGCAATGTTCGAGCGCTTCAAAAAAGCGAACCCGCATCCGGCAACCGAACTCGAATACAGGACGCCATTCGAACTGCTGGTTGCAGTGATCCTGTCGGCGCAAGCCACAGACGTCTCAGTCAACAAGGCGACGCGCGTGCTGTTTCCGGTGGCGCACACCCCTGCTGCAATTGCCGCGCTCGGTGTCGAAGGCTTGACACCGTATATCCAGACCATTGGCCTGTACCGCAACAAGGCAAAGAACGTGGTCGAGATGTCGCGCCAATTGCTGGCCAAATATGACGGAGAAGTGCCGGACAATCGCGCAGCCCTTGAAGCCTTGCCAGGTGTCGGCCGCAAGACTGCCAACGTGGTGTTGAACACCGCTTTCGGCCAGCCAACCATCGCCGTCGACACACATATCTTTCGCGTGGCGAATCGCATCGGCCTTGCCCCCGGCAAGAACGTTGATGAAGTTGAACAAACGCTGTTGAAAGTCGTGCCGGACGAATTCAAGCACGATGCGCACCACTGGCTGATTCTGCATGGCCGTTATACCTGTACCGCACGCAAGCCACAGTGCTGGAACTGCATGATCGCCGATCTGTGCGATTACCCGGACAAAACCCCAACACCTGTGGGTACCTGATGTTCGCGCCCTCGTTACAAGATGTCAGGCAATTTTTCTGTGACACGCATCGCAAGCAACGCGATGGCCTAGTGCTGACGCCCCTCGAAGCAATGGCTGCCGAATGGATTGTCAGGCATCCGGAATATGCGAATCTGTTGTCCGACCCGGAAAAGGCATTGACGGCAGATTTTTCGGTCGAGCGCGGTGCAAGCAACCCTTTCCTGCATCTGTCGATGCATTTATCGCTAGCAGAACAGGTGTCGATTGACCAACCGCCAGGCGTTCGCGCCGGGTTCATCGCCCTCGCAAAAAAGTTCGATTCCGAACACGAAGCGCATCACCAGATGATGGAAGCCTTGGGCGAGATGCTGTGGCAATCCCAACGGAGTGGTCTGCCGCCAGATGGCGAGGCGTATGTAGCGGCGTTGCGGCATAAGGCAGGCAAATAAAAACGGCGCGAATTCTCGCGCCGTTTTGAGAATTTGGGAACCGGCAGTAAATTCCGCGCTGCGGAATTTACTTTGCCCCCACGTTTTTCAAGACTCAGGCTGCCACATATTCCGGATATTCCGGTACCCACATCTTGTCCTTGACCATCTGCTCGATTTGCGCGTCAGTCAGCTTGTCGGTCAAGCCTTCATTACGCGCCTGTTTGGCCAACGCCACAGCCAGCTTGTATGAGATGTTGCGCATGTCGGCAATCGGCGGCAGCAAACCAGCACCTGTTTTTTTCAATTCCGGCGACATCGCTGCCAGTTCCTTGGCAACAGCGATAAACATTCCATCGGTGACACGACGCGCCTTGACCGCGATTGCCCCCAGCCCCATGCCCGGGAATACGTAGGAATTGTTGATTTGCGCAATGTTGTACGATTTACCCTTGTAATCGATCGGCCCGAACGGACTGCCCGTACCGATCACTGCACGACCATCAGTCCAGTTGATGATGTCTTCCGGACGAGCTTCGACCTTCTCGGTTGGATTCGATAGCGGACAAACGATCGGACGTTCAACCTTGCTGGCCATTTCGCGAATGATCTGTTCGGAGAACGCGCCGCTTTGCGCTGAAACGCCGATCAGCACGGTTGCCGGAACATTGCGGATCGTGTCCAGCAGTGTGATATTGCCGTTCGGATTGTCCAGCTTCCAGTTGGCGAGTTCGGCCTTGCTGCGGCGGAACACCTTCTGGAAATCCTCCAGATCGGGGGTGTCGTCCTTCAGCAAGCCGTTGATATCGATCACATAGAAGCGTTTGTAGGCCTCTTCGCGTGACAATCCCTCCTGGATCATGGCTTCCGCCATCAGTGCCGCGATACCACACCCTGCCTGACCGCCGCCTTGCAGCACGACATACTGATCCTTCAATGAGACGCCGGTAACGTTGATCGCCGCGATCAAGGTAGCGATCGCGACAACAGCGGTACCCTGAATGTCGTCGTTGAACGTGCACAGACGATCACGGTATTTGTCGAGCAGGCGGTTGGCATTCGTCTTGCCGAAGTCTTCCCATTGCAGCATGATGTCTGGCCAGCGTTTCATCACTGCCTGCACGAACGCTTCGACGAATTCGTCGTATTCTTTGCCGCGTACGCGTGCATGGCGCGCGCCGATGTACATCGGATCAGCCAGACGTTCCTGGTTGTTGGTGCCGACATCCAGCGTGATCGGCAGGCTGTTGGCCGGATGAATGCCGCCGCAGCCGGCATAAATCGACAATTTGCCGATTGGAATGCCCATGCCGCCGGCACCCTGATCGCCCAGACCGAGAATACGTTCGCCATCGGTGACCACAATGCACTCAATGTTGTCGAAGCGCGGGTTGGCCAATATTTGATCGAGCTTGTCTTTTTGTGACAGCGTCAGGAACAGGCCACGGGAACGGTTGAACAAATGGCTGAACTGCTGACACGCGGCACCGACCGTCGGAGTGTAGATCAACGGCAGGATTTCCGTTAGGTATTTGGTGATCAACGCGTAATACAGCGTTTCATTGGTATCTTGCAAATTGCGCAGGTAATTATGACGATCCAGATTGGTCGCTGCAGCGCGGACGCGCTCAATTGCGCGAGCCACCTGCTCATCCAGCGTCTCGACATGGTCTGGCAACAGGCCATGCAGACCGAAGGCATCGCGTTCCGCATTCGAAAAAGCGGTTCCCTTGTTCAACAGCGAGTTTTCCAGCAATTGTTGTCCGCGCAGGGAAAGCGAAATTTTGTCGGTTTTGGTTGTAGTCATTATCAAATCTCTTCCGAAAACAGTCGAAATATAGTCCAACCGTCAATGATACAGCTCTAATAGTCAATAGTACAGCCTAAAAAAACATGGGGTGCCGAACGATTCGGCACCCCAGATCAAGCCTTAATTCAGTCAAGTCAGTGCCCTGAGCAGAAACACGGCCGATACCACCATGCATGCACCACCGATACGGGTCGAAATTTGCGCAAACGGCATCATCTCCATGCGTTCCGCCGCCGACAAAATCGCCACGTCGCCGGTGCCGCCCAAACCGCTATGGCAGGCATTGACCAGAGATGTTTCGACCTGGTACATGTTCATGAATGTACCGACAACCCAGCCAGAGGCGATCATCGCCAGAACTGTAACGGAACAAATGACAAAATAGGAAAAGGTGAATGCCGCAACCAGCTTATTCCACGGCATGTACAGTGCGCCAAGACCGACCATCAAC
>JAYFNP010000201.1:0-10815 GCA_034933385.1 Burkholderiaceae bacterium
ATGTACTGGCTACCGTGATCGATGATGATCAAGTTGCCAAAACCGCGCAACCAGTCGGCAAACACCACCTTGCCGCCGGCCACCGCCTTGATTTCCGCCCCTTCGGCGGCGCGGATGAACAAGCCTTTCCAGCTTGGCCCGTCGTCGCGCTTGTTGCCAAAACGGGCGACGACCGTACCGCGCACCGGCAATTTCAGTCTGCCACGCAAACCGGCGAACACACCGTCCGGCACATCCGCTTCATAGGTGGGCTCGGCATGATTGGCCAATGGCTGCGAACGGCCATCTTTCGCGGTCTTGGTCTTGGCGGAGCGCGCCGGCGTTTGCCGCTTTCGCGCCGCCGCTTTTTTCTGTTCGGCGATCAAGCGCGTCAGCCGATCGACCAGACCCGTCAGGCGTTGCTGGTCGCGCTGCAAGCGACCAGCTTCCTTGCGCTGCGCAGTCAGCTTGCTGGACAGTTGCGACAACAACATGGCACGACGCTGCTTTTCCTTTTCCAGCAGTTGTTTGTGAGCGAGTTTTTCCTGGGTGATTTCGTCCAGTTCTTCTTTGGCATTCTGCGTCGCCACCTTGTTTTCTTCGACCGCCTTGATGCTGCTACGCAACTGGGCAATCAGCTTGGCTTGCGCCTGGGATACATAGCCCATGTATTGCAATTCGCGGTTGATGCGGTTCGGGTTATCGCCGGACAACAGAAGCTTCAGACGGTTTTCGTTGCCGGTCACATATTGGTCGCGCAACAGCTTGGCCAGCCGCTGTTGCTGTTCGGCGACTGAGGTCGACAACCTTGTCTGCTCCCCTGACAGTTGCTTCAGACGATCTTCGGTTTGCTGTTGCTCGCCAGCCAGTTCCCGCAACGAACGGTTGGCGCTGGAGATCGCCGCTTCAGATGCGGCCAGCGTGTCCGCGGCATTGCCCTTCGCGGTTTCGGTTTTGCTGATTTCGCGTTTCAACGCATCCAGTTTCTGGCGCAATTCGGCACGCCGCGCTTCGGCCGCGACTTTTTGTTTGCTACGGTCGGTCGTTTTGGGCGCTGCATGGGCAGTCGGCAGCCACCCAAGCAACAGAATGGCGACAACAATTGCCAGAATCGATTTCATGAAGTTACAGCAGAGAGGATTGCTTCGGCGCCAGTCGCCCAAACTTGTTACAGCATAGCTTATTTGATTGCTCCCTGGGCTGCAACCGCCCGGGTCGCCGCCTCGATCGCCGCCGGATCACCGAGATAGTAATGCCGTACCGGCTTCAGGTCGCGGTCCAGTTCATACACCAGTGGCTGACCGGTCGGGATGTTGAGCTTGGTGATTTCCTCGTCGCTCAAGCCGTCGAGTTCCTTGATCAGCGCACGCAGGCTGTTACCGTGCGCCGAAACAAGGATACGCTTGCCGGCGCGAATCGCCGGGGCAATCGATTCATTCCATAGCGGCATCACGCGCGCGACCGTATCTTTCAGGCTTTCGGCCAGCGGGATTTCCTCGCGTTTCAGCCCGGCATAGTGCGGGTCGCGGAATGGAACGCGCGGATCGTCAAATTCCAGCGGGTCGGGAGCAACATCGTAGCTGCGACGCCACAGATGCACCTGCTGCTCACCATAACGCGCCGCGGTTTCCGCCTTGTTGAACCCTTGCAGCGTGCCGTAGTGCCGTTCGTTCAGACGCCAGTCGCATACCACCGGTATCCACATCAGGTCCATTTCGTCGAGCGCCACCCACAACGTGCGGATCGCCCGCTTGAGCACTGACGAATAGGCCAGGTCGAACGTAAAGCCGGCACCGCGCAATACCTTGCCGGCATAGCGCGCTTCGGCAATGCCTTGCGGTGTCAAATCGACATCAGTCCAGCCGGTAAAGCGGTTCTCATGATTCCAGATCGACTGGCCATGACGCATGAAGACTATTTTGTACATGATTGAAAAAGATGGGCGTGGATGGGATTCCGGCTGCGAATTCGCCTTATATTCTATAATGTACGGGTTTATATATCGTTGACCAAAGGCAAGGGAATCACGTGAACTTCATCATTAACAACGTTTTCTTAATCACGATTATCGTGGTTTCGATCTTTCTGCTGTTGCTTCCCATGTTGCAGCAGCGCGGCCCGAGTATCACAAATTACCATATTACGAAGAAAATGAACGAGGGAAAACTGCTGATCCTCGACGTCAGCAAACCCGAAGAATACAGCGCAGGGCATATACACAAAGCGATGAACATCCCGGCTGACGAATTGCCAGCCAAGCTGGCACGGATCGAACGTTACAAAAACGAGCCGATCGTGATCGTCTGCCCAACCGGTTCACGCGCGGCCAAAGCGACGTCCGTGCTGAAAAAAGCCGGCTTCAAGGACGTATCCAGCCTGGAAGGCGGCATGAAAGAATGGAAATCGCAGAACATGCCGATCGACGCCAGCGCGGCCGACGCCACCCCGGAAAAAGGCAAACAGAAAGGCAAAGCCAAGGCATGACTGCACACGTTTTGATGTACACCACCGCCGTCTGCCCATATTGCCTTAGAGCAACGCAATTGCTGAAAGCGCGCGGCGTCGAGCAAATCGAACAAATCCGCATCGACCTGGACGAGCAATTGCGCGCCGAGATGGTACAACGTACCGGACGGCGCACCGTGCCGCAAATCTATATCGACGACACCCATGTCGGCGGCTTCGACGACCTGGCGGCGCTCGACAAGGCGGGCAAGCTCGAGCCGTTGCTGCGAGGCCGTGGCCCCCGAAAACATTCCGATTCAAACACCATGGAAGAAACAAATGTCTGATGAAGCAAAGCAAGCCGTATTCCAGATCCAGCGCATCTACCTGAAGGATTTGTCGCTCGAGCAGCCGAACTCCCCCGCCATTTTTCTGGAGCAGGAAATGCCCGCCGTCGAAATCTCGGTCAAGGTCGATACTGACAACATCGCCGAAGGCATCTTCGAATCGAGCATTACCGTCACCGTCACTTCGAAAGTCAAGGACAAGGTCGCTTTTCTGGTTGAAGCAACGCAGTCCGGCATTTTCGAAGCGCGCAACATCCCGCTGGAACAACTCGATCCGCTGCTCGGCATCGGCTGTCCGAACATCGTCTACCCGTACCTGCGCGCCAACATCGCCGACGCCATCACCCGCGCCGGTTTCGCGCCGATCCATCTGGCCGAAATCAATTTCGAGGCGTACTATCAGGATCGGCTGAAAGCCGCGCAGGAACAAGGTCAAAAACCGAACGAAGTGCATTGAACGAGTCGCCAAAACTGGGAGGCCCGCATGAAACCAGGACGTTTGCTGTTGCTTGCCGCCTCTCTGCTGGCCGCCGCTGCCGCGACCGCGCAAACCTTTGAATTCAAGTCAATTGGCGATGCGCCGGCCATCATGTACGACGCGCCCGGCAATCGCAGCATCAAGCGTTTCATTGCCCCGCCCGGCATGCCGGTCGAGGTGGTACATGCGGCACACGGCTGGTCGAAAGTGCGCGATGCGAGCGGCGACCTGAACTGGGTCGAATCAAAAGCCATTTCGGCGAAACGCACTGTGGTCGTCACGGCCGTCAGCGCAAAGGTGCATGCGCAACCGAGCAGTAACGCCAGCGTAGTGTTTGCTGCCGACAAGGGCGTACTACTGGACATTGCCGAGCCGATCACGTCCAGCTGGATCAAGGTTCGGCACCGCGACGGGCAAACCGGTTATGTCCGAGCCGCCGAAGTTTGGGGCAAATAGCGCATGAACAACCGCATCCGACTCGGATATGGACCCATTTTCTTAGGGGTATAGGCAAAAATATGTCATCCCGCCACGGTTTTACTGGACTTCAAAAAATACCCCCATCAGTATTTTCATGGTGCGCAGCGCCCGCGACGAGCCGCCCAACGCTGCTTGACGACCGCTGGCCACACGGAGCGCCCGCATGAACATCACCATCCTCGGTGCCGGCGCCTGGGGCACGGCCATGGCGATCACCCTGGCAGCACGGCATGATGTGCTGCTGTGGGGACGGTTCGAAGCGGAAATGCGGCCGTTGATCGACCGCCACGAAAATGAGTTTTTCCTGCCCGGTTTCAAGTTGCCCGAGAATTTGCGGCTGAGTTTCGATTTCGACGAAGCCATTGCCCATGTTGCCGGCAGCAGCGCCGAACCGGCGTTGCTGATTACCGCCACGCCAGTCGCCGGACTGCGCCCACTGGCGCAACGGCTGAAAGGCAAACCGATACCAAACCTGATCTGGCTGTGCAAGGGGTTTGAAGAAAACACCGGCAAGTTGCCACATCAAATCGTTGCCGAAGAACTGGGCAACAGTATCCCGACCGGCGTGTTGTCCGGTCCATCGTTCGCGCAGGAAGTCGCTGCCGGTATGCCATGCGCGCTGACCGTCGCGTCGGGCTCCGCCGAATTGTGCCAACTGACCGTCGCTGCAGTCCACGGCGGTACGCTGCGCGTTTATTCCAGCGACGACGTGATCGGCGTTGAAGTCGGCGGCGCAGTCAAGAATATCCTGGCCATCGCCGCCGGTGTGGCCGACGGACTGGAACTCGGGTTGAATGCGCGTGCCGCGCTGCTGACGCGCGGTCTGGCCGAAATTACGCGGCTGGGGCTGGCACTTGGCGGGCGCACCGAAACCTTCATGGGGTTGACCGGCGCCGGCGACTTGATCCTGACCTGCACCGGCAACCTGTCACGCAACCGCACCGTCGGCCTCGAACTGGCGAAAGGCAAGACCCTGGCGACCATCGTCAACGAACTCGGCCATGTGGCCGAAGGCGTCAATTGCGCGCGCGCCGTCTGCGAACTGGCGGCCCAAAAAGGCGTCGATATGCCCATCGCGAATGCGGTGTCCGGCGTGCTGTTCGGCGGCATCGCACCACGCGAGATGGTGGCGCGACTGCTGGCACGCACCAGCAAGGAAGAATCTGCCTGATGTTGCAGCCGACTGTTTGCTAAACCCGTCTTCAAGCTTATACTCACCATCCATCCACTGCCTGAAAATGACCATCATGCTCAGAGCTTCCTGCCTTTCCGCATGCAACAAAGTTAAACAGCGCGCCATGCGCGGTTTCACCCTGATCGAAATCATGGTGGTCGTGGTCATCATCGGCATTCTCGGCGCGCTGATCGTGCCGAAGCTGATGGGACGCACCGACGAAGCGCGCAAAACCGCCGCGAAACAAGACATCGCGACGCTGATGCAGGCATTGAAACTGTACCGGCTGGACAACCAGCGCTTCCCGACTACCGAACAAGGCTTGCAGGCGCTGATCGCCCAACCGAGCGCCGGACCGGCAGCCAATAACTGGAAGGCGGGCGGCTATATCGAAAAACTGCCGAAAGACCCGTGGGGCAATCCGTACCAGATGCTGTCCCCCGGTGTGAAGGGCGAAATCGATGTCTTTTCCTACGGCGCGGACGGTCAGCCGGGCGGCACCGGCAATGACGCCGATATCTGCTCGTGGGACTGACGGCACGCCATTCCATTCCTGTTCTCTCCCACTTCCGGGAGCGCGGTTTTACCTTCATCGAATTGCTGGTGGTGCTGGTCATCGCCGGGATTGCGCTTGGACTGACCGCACTCAACGCCATGCCGAATGAACGCCAGGCATTGCAAGGCGAAGCGCAGCGCATCGCGTTACTGCTGCAACTGGCGCGCGATGAAGCCATCGTGCGCAACCGTCCGGTCGCGTTCGAAGTGGAAGGAGATCGCTATCGTTTCCTGGCGTACGACAACCAGCAATGGCAACCGCTGGCACAGGATGAATTGCTGCGCGAACGCAGCTTCCGCCACACGCCGATGGCGCTGGCGATCACACCGGCCACCGCTGCCGAGCCCAACCCGTTGCGCATCGTGTTTGGCCGCGAACCGGTCGACAAACCATTCGTGCTGACGCTGTCATCCGGCACGACAGGCGCTTCGATCCGCGCCGACGGCATCGGACATTTCGTCGTCGAATAACATGAAACCCACACCATTGTCGTCCCGCGGCTTCACCCTGCTCGAAGTGCTGGTAGCGCTGGTGATCGTCGGCGTCTCGCTTGGTGCCAGCTTGCGCGCTGTCGGCAGCCTGACGCAAAACAGCAACGATTTGCGCGCATCGATGATGGCCGCCTGGTCAGCGGAAAACCGGCTGGTGCAAATCCGGCTGGAACGCCAGTGGCCCGCGATCGGCAAACGCTCGTTCGACTGCCCGCAGGGAGAACTACACCTGACCTGCGAAGAAGAAGTGTTCGCCACACCGAATCCGAATTTCCGCCGTGTTGAGGTCAGCGTGCTCGACATCGACAAACCTGAGCGGCGCATCGTCAAGTTGGTGCAGGTGGTACCCGATGGAAAATAGGCGCATGCTTGTTCCGCCACGCCGAAACGGCCTGACACTGGTCGAGTTGCTGGTCGCAATCAGCATTCTGGCAATTGTGGCGGTGCTCGGCTGGCGCGGGCTCGACAGCATCCTGCGCTCGCGTGCCATACTGACCAACGAACTCGAACAGGTGCGCGCAATGCAACTGACCTTTGCGCAGATTCAGCGCGATTGCGAACAGATTGCCCGCCCTGGAATCCTGGCCGGGCGTCCAGTACTGGCGACGGCTGAAGGGCGGCTGACACTGGTGCGCAATGTCACTGGCGACGGCCAGCCGCTGCGCCTGCAAGTAATTTCCTACCGATTGATCGACGGCACTTTGATGCGCAGCGAATCCGCGGCGACAAGCAACCTGCGCGAACTGGATGCGCAGTGGCGTGCCGCCGGAGATGCCGCCAGCGACACCACGACCATCGCGCTACAATCCGATCTGTCGGCGATGACGCTGCGTTACTGGCCCGGCAACGCCAGCGGCTGGCAAACACCCACCTCCGGCTTAATGACCTTTTCCGCTACCGACATGATGATGCCCGGCGGACTTGAAGTCACATTGTTGCCGCAAGGCCGCGCCGCCACGGTCAAGGCCATGTTGCTGGGGGCGACATGAAACGGCAACGCGGCGTAGCGGTGGTAACCGCCTTGTTGCTGACAACACTGGCCATCACCATTGTCGCCAGCCTGTTCTGGCAACAACAGGTGCAGGTGCGCACCATCGAGAACCAGCGTTTGCAACAGCAGGCGAAATGGGTATTGCTCGGCGCACTAGACTGGGCACGGCTGATCCTGCGCGAAGACGGAAAAAATTCAGCCATCGATCATCTGGGCGAGCCGTGGGCCATGCCATTGGCGGAAACGCGACTGGACGATTATCTGGAAAAAAACAGCACCGACACCAACACGGCCACCCTTTCCGGACAAATCTTCGACGCCCAGGCACGCTTCAACCTGACCAATCTGGCATCCGGCAAATCCATCAACACCGGCGAATTGATGGCATTCGAACGCCTGCTGGCCAACCTGAACATCAGTCCGGCGCTGGCGAAGAAGGTGGCGGAGTCGGTCGCGGCCACGCCTGCGGGCGGAATTGACAGCAGCGGTGAGGCATCATCATTGCCGATCGGCATCACTCAGGTTGACGATCTGCTGATGATGCCGGGCTTTACGCCGGAAATGGTGTCCAGACTGAAGAATTATGTCGTTGTACTGCCACGTTTTACGCCAATCAACGTGAATACTGCCCCAGCGGAAGTTTTGGCGGCTAGAATAAGTAAACTTTCGCTGGCCGATGCTGCGGCATTGATTGTGAGTCGTGAACAGGCTTATTTCCGCGACCATGCCGATTTCATCCAGCGCCTGCCGCGCGATCTGCAAACGGTGGGCGTCAGCGAAATTGCTGTGTCGACTGGCTATTTCATCGTGCATGGAGCAGTCAAAGTCGATCGGGCGACCCAGCAGATCGATGCGCTGATCGAGCGCAATGCGAGAGGCACGCAGATCGTCTGGATTCGCGATTATTAGGACAGAACCGTATATTGAGCATTTTGTACCTCCGCCCCCCGGCCAGAACTGCTGCCAGCACGGCTGCATCGATGGCTTGCCGGTTTGCGCTGCAGCAGGAAAATTCCTCGCAAATGCGCAAGGGGGAACTTCCCCTGAACGAACTGCCCCACCTGATCGCCGACGCGACTCAAGTGGTTTTGCTGCTGGCCGCCAGCGACATCGTCCTGTTGCGTCTGACCACGCCACCGTTGTCCGCCACCAAGTTGAAGGCGGCGCTGCCGGCGCTGGTGGAAGATCACCTGCTGTGCGAACCGGCAGAGTGCATCATCGCTGCCGGAGACGTGTCCGACGGGATGCGCACCATTGCTGTTACCGACCGCCCCTGGCTGACGCGGCTGGTCGCCTCACTGTATCAAATGGGCGCGCGCCGCGTGGCCGCGGTACCGTTTCAGTCTTGCCTGCCGCGCGAGCCTGGCACCACTTCCGCAACAGTCGAAATGCATGACACGGGCAAGCAACTGAGTCTCGCCGCTGATGAACACGCAGGGATCAGCCTGCACTTGCCGTCGGATGCCGATGTTCAGGATGATCTCCGGACGTTGCGGACCATCGAGCCCAATGAGCAAATCGCCCTGTACGTTGCCGCCGACCAAATCATGCACTACCAGCAAGCGGCCGACGATCGCATGACGGTCGCTGAAGAGCAATGGGCGCACTGGGCGGCGCACGCCTGGCAGAATTGCATCGACCTGACATCCGCGCTGGGCGCAGCCGTACGGCCAGCCATCGACTGGAAACATTGGCGCTGGCCGCTGGCAATGGCGGCCGCCATTGCGCTGGTGAACGTCGCGGGGCTGCAAATCGATTGGTGGAGCATGAGGAGCGAAGAAAAGGATTTGCGCGCAATGATGCTGCAAACCTTCAAGTCCGCCTATCCGCAAGAAGTGGCCATCGTCGATCCGGCAGCGCAGATGCAGCAGAAAATCGCCATCGCCAGGAACCGCGTCGGCCAACTGGCGAACGATGATTTTCTGGCCCTCTCGGCAGCGCTCGGCGAAGCCTGGGCAGCCGCAGCACAAACGCGCAAATTGCCACCGGACGTGCCGGGTATCGCATCGCTCGAATATCGCGACCGCAGCCTGCTGATCAAATGGAAAGCACCAAGCCCGATCGCCATTGGCGAGCTGCAAACCGCGCTGGCAACACGCAATTTGTCGCTGTCGCAAACATCCGATGCCTGGCAATTAAGGGAAATGAAATGAGCGTGGCCAGCGAACGGCTGCAACGGCTGCGCCTGCGCTGGTCGGCTTACTGGGAAGCGCGCTCAACGCGCGAACGGCTGATACTCGCCGCCGGCGCAACAGTGGTAATACTCGGCATCCTGTATCCGCTGCTGATCGACAGTGCGCTTTCTGGACGCGAACGAATGGAACAACGGCTGCCGCAACTGCGCCAGCAAGCCGCTCTGATGCAGGGGATGGCGCGGGAGGTTACCGCGCTATCCGGCAAGGCGGCGCCGGCCGCCACGCTGACAAAGCAGGATATCGAAGCGACGCTGGCCGGCAAAGCTTTGCGCGCGCAAAGCGTCGCGGTAGCGTCGGACACAGTGCGCCTGCAGCTATCCTCCGCCTCTTATCCGGCGTTGCTCGGCTGGCTGGAGCAAATGCAGAAATCGTCGCAGCTGACGGTGATTGAGGCAAAAGTGGTCGCACTGGAGCAACCGGGCATGGTAGACGTCACGCTGACGCTGCGCCAGCCGAAGGGAGAGTAGATGCCGATACGCCGCATCGCGACCTGGCTGCTGGCCGGCATTTTGACGGTCGGTTGTACGGTGCTGGCGTTTTTCCCGGCAGCCAGGCTGGCACAACCGCTGGAAACGGCGACACACGGGCGCTTGACGCTGCTGGATGCGACGGGCACGATATGGAGCGGCTCTGCCGTACTGGGTGCGGCAACGCGCGCCAACGAACCGGCAACGGCCTTGCTACCGGGGCGTTTTGCCTGGAAGTTGTCGCCGCTGGTACTGTTTGGTCGGGTTGATCTGCAACTGGAAAACCCGGCTGTGCTGATGCAGCCGGCAACGCTGACTGGCGGCTGGCGCGAATGGCAATTGGCTGCCGGAACGCTTGTCTTGCCGGTGAATGGACTGGCCGCGCTGGGTGCACCGTTCAATACGCTGGCGCTCAGCGGCAAGATGCGCCTGTCGTGGCAACCGCTGCAACTGGCGCGCGATGGCAACCGGATTGGCGTCAACGGACTGATGCGGATGGAACTGGATGACATCACCTCGCGCCTGTATCCGATGAAAACGCTGGGGGCGTACTGGATGACGTTCGACTGGCGCGGACAGGAAGCAGAATTGGCACTGGCGACCGCCAGAGGGCCGCTGTTGTTGAGCGGCGCAGGTCGAATCGAAAATGGCCGCCTCCGGTTTTCCGGAAAGGCCGAAGCGGAGGCTGGGCAAGAAGAGGCGCTGGCGAATTTGTTGAACCTGCTTGGCAGGCGGCGAAACGAAAATGGAAAAACCGTAATCGGACTGGAGTTCAATTAACGTGATGAAAACTCAATTCAAGCAGAGACCAATGACGTGGCGTCGCCTGGCGGCTGCCATGGCTTTCCTGTGCGCTGCCGGCGTCTTGCCGTCAGCCACGGCAGCCCCTTCGGCCAGTCAGGCAGCCAATAAGGCGAACACTGCCGCGCTGAATTTCGTCAACGCGGAAATCGAGTCCGTCATTCGCGCGGTCGGGCATTACACCAACGTGAATTTCGTCATCGACCCGCGCGTCAAGGGTACGCTCACGCTGCAATCCGAAAAATCGCTGACCAAGGCGCAAGCCTTCAGCCTGCTGGCATCGGCACTGCGAATGCAAGGTTATGCGGTGGTAATGGGCGACGGTTACGCGAAGATCGTGCCGGAAGGCGATGCCAAGCTGCAAGCCGGCTTGCCAAAATCGAAAACGCCGATCAACGGCAACCAGATCGT
>JAYFNP010000202.1:0-4457 GCA_034933385.1 Burkholderiaceae bacterium
CAGACGGCATTCATTCCTTGTCAGACTTGCTGGCCGACTTCGTGGTGCTGGTGGCCGGCCACCACAGCAAGAAGGAAGCTGACGAAGACCATAATTACGGTCACCATCGCTACGAGAATGCCGCGTCGCTGGTGCTGGGCGTGCTGTTGCTGATTGTCGGTATCGGCATGATTTGGTCGGCGGTCAAGAAACTCGAAGATCCGGATGAAATTGCCGCAGTGCACCAGGCAGCGCTATGGGTCGCCGTGATCGCGCTGGTGTCGAAAGAATTGCTGTTTCGCTACATGCTGGCAGTGGCCACGCGCATCCGTTCGTCAATGCTGGTGGCGAATGCCTGGCACGCCCGCTCGGATGCGCTGTCATCGCTGGTGGTTGGGGTCGGCATCATTGGCAATATGCTGGGATACGAATTGCTCGACCCGATTGCGGCGCTGATCGTCGGCCTGATGGTCGGCAAAATGGGCTGGCAATTCGGCTGGGATGCGTTGCAGGATATGATGGACCGGGCGGTATCAGAGGAGGAAACTGCCGCCATTCGGGCAACGATTCTGGCGACGCAGGGCATTCTCGGCGTGCATGACCTGCATACGCGCAAGGTAGGCGATCTGGCGATTGTCGATGTCCATCTGGAAGTTGATGCCGACATGTCGGTACTGAAGGCGCACGATATCGCGGTCGAAGCGCGTCGCCGCGTAATGCGACAGCACGCGGTGCTGAACGTGATGACGCATCTCGACCCGCACGGCCACGAGGATCTCGGATAGGAAACGCGGTTCCCAGCCGAAAACCGACAGGGAACCGCAGCGGGTGTGGCGCGAATAGCCGACAGGGGAATCAGGCCAGCGCAGCTTGCCGCATGCCGGATTTCATTTCGCTGTAGGTGTCTTGAACGTATTTCTCTGCCGCAGGCTGATCGTCGATGCGTTCGATCTTGACGGCAGAGTATTTGTATTCCGGCGTCCGCGAAATCGGGTCGAGATGGTCGATGGTCAGTTCATTGCAAGCGCCGATCCACCACTGGTAGGTCATGTACACCGCGCCCAGGTTGGTACGTTCGTTGACGGCCGCGCGGGAAATCACCTTGCCGCGGCGCGACGACACCCACACCAGTTGCTGATCCTTGACGCCGAGCGCTTGCGCGTCATCCGGATTGATCTGCACGAAGCCCGGTTCGTCGGCCAGCGTTTGCAACGCGGTGCAGTTGCCGGTCATCGAGCGGCACGAATAATGGCCGACTTCGCGCACCGTGCACAGCACCAGCGGGAATTCGGCATCCACCAGATCGGCCGGCGGAATCCAGTCGGAAGCGAACAGCTGCGCCTTGCCGCTGGGAGTGTCGAATTTGTTGCCCTTGTACAGCCACAGGCTGCCCGGGTCGTCGAGCGTCAGGCACGGCCACGGCACGTAACCGAGCCCAGCCATTTTCTCGTAGGTCGCGCCGTAATATAGCGGGCACAGCTCGCGCAATTCGTTCCAGATTTCCTCGGTGTCGTGGTAATGCATCGGGTAACCCATCGCGGTCGCCATCAGGCTGTGGATTTCCCAGTCGTGCTTGACATCGCCCTTGGCATCGACCGCTTTGTAGAAACGCTGGAAACCGCGGTCGGCGCTGGAGAACACGCCATCGTGTTCGCCCCAGGCGGTCGCCGGGAAAATCACATCGGCCGCCATCGCGGTCTTGGTCATGAAGATGTCTTGCACGATGATCAGTTCCAGCTTGGCAAATTCCTCGCGCAGCACACCCAGATCCGGTTCGGTCTGTAGCGGATCTTCGCCGAAAATGTAGAACGCCTTGATCTTGCCTTCGTGAATCTTGTGTGGCACTTCGGTCAGGCTGGTGCCTTTTTCCGCTGGCAGGCTTTTCACGCCCCAGGCTTGTTCGAATTTGGCTCGTGCTTTCGGGTCGGTAACCTTTTGGTAACCGGGGAAGTCGCCTGGCAGCGCACCCATGTCGCATGCGCCCTGGACATTGTTCTGGCCGCGCACCGGGCCGACCCCAACATTGGGGCGTCCGAGATTGCCGGTGATCGTCGCAATGCTCGACAAGCCGCGGATGACGTCGACCGATTGCCCCCATTGGGTGACACCCATGCCCCACAGGATGGTGGCCGAGGGCGCAGCAGCGTACATGCGCATCGCATCGCGTACCAGTTGCGGATCCAGGCCGGTGACTTCGGCGGCATATTCCGGCGTGTATTTTTCGACCAGTTTCCTGTATTCGTCGAAGCCCTCGGAATATTTTTCAACGTACTCTTTGTCGTACAGTCCCTCATTGATCAGCACGTTGGCAAATGCATTCACCAGCGCCATGTTCGAGCCGTTCTTCAGCGGCAGATACAAGTCGGCGATGCGCGCGGTTTCGATCACTCGCGGATCGCAGACGATGATTTTCGCGCCCTTTTCCTTCGCCTTGATGATGCGACGAGCGACGATCGGATGCGAATCGCTGGCGTTATAACCGAACACCAGAATACATTTCGTGTCTTCTATCTCGACGATCGAGTTGCTCATCGCGCCGTTACCGAGAGTGCGCTCCAGTCCGGCGACCGACGGCCCATGGCAGACGCGCGCGCAGCAATCGACGTTGTTGGTGCCGACCGCGGCGCGGGCAAATTTCTGCATGACATAGTTTGCTTCGTTGCCCGGGCCGCGCGAGCAACCGGACACCATGATCGAATCCGGCCCGTGCTGCTGCTTGATCGCTTTCAGGCGCGAACTGGCGAATTCGATCGCTTCGTCCCAACTCACCGCTTCGAATGGCGCGCCGCGCTGGCGACGTACCAGCGGCTGCGTCAGGCGTGGCGTCAGAAGCTTGGTGTCGTTCAGGTAATCCCAGCCGTAATAGCCTTTCAGGCACAGTTCGCCCTGGTTTGTAAAACCGTTTGCCCCCTCGGCGCCGACCACTTTGTTGTTTTCAACCAGCAAATTGATCTTGCAGCCAGATGCACAATACGGACAAACGGTGATGACCTTTTCCATAGATCACTCCTGCATGGAAATGCTGAATTCAAAAAATCGCTTCTGGGAGGAAAAACGGAACAGCAGCGCCCTGACTTGCATCTTACTGCTGTTCCCGTTTGAAGTGTGCCGCGGTTCAGCTCGATGCGGCTGCTTCCATCGCAGTCAGCGCCTGGTCACGTTTTTGACTGGCTGCCGTATCCAGCCCTGCCGGATCGATCAACATCAGTGCCTTGGTCGGGCAGACCTGAATGCAGGCCGGGCCTTCCTTGCGATCGATGCACAGGTCACATTTGTGTGCATGCGATACCGTTTTGCGGCTCATCAGCGGACCAGAAACGGTCTTAACCGGCGTATCCGCCATGCTCATCGCGCCGAACGGGCAGGCGATGACGCAAGTCTGGCAACCGATACAACGGTCTTCCAGCAACTGCACCGTGCCGGCGCGGTAAACTAGCGCCTTGGTCGGGCAGGAATTCACGCATGGCGCATTTTCGCACTGGCGGCACTGTACCGGCGCCGTCACCCTGATGTTTCTCACCAGCTTCAGGCGTGGCTGGAAGTTCGCAGGAGACAACGCTTGAGTCGTGCCGTCGCCAAAGGGATGCGCCAGCGCGCATGCCACCTCGCAGGTGCGGCAACCTATGCATTTGCTGGGTTCTGCTATTACGAACCGGTTCATTATTGCGTCTCCTCGATTACACTTAGACTTAAATATGCACTTGTTTACTTATTTTTGCAGGAACACCAACATGCTATGCTCCCCTTTTTTTACAGACAAGGCGCCATTATATCCAGATATCGCGCTTTCCAAATATGCATATGCATACCTATTTATATGTATTTTTGGAAATAACAATGCAACGACGCTCCCACAAGGCTGGCCTGTTGCGGTAATTCATTTCGATCATTGAGACTCGCATGGCCACAGAAAACACACCTGCAGCGGCGGAAGGCTGCCCCGTTGCCAACACGCTCACCGAACTCCGCGCGCACTTGCGTCAGTCTGGCCAAGCCCCGCAATCATTGCGCGCGGCGCTGGCGGCGGCTACCCGCATTATTACCGAAATTCATCTTGGGCGCGGTACGCCCCGGCATTTGACGGAACTGGAGGCGCTGGCGCGCGACCTGACGGTGACGGCGCCTGCCGCCGGAGTCCTGCTGACGGAATCGTTGGCCAATGCGCGTGACGAGTGGAACCGGCATGTTGTCGAGCGCGTGTGCAGCGCCAACGCCTGCATCCAGCCGCGTACCGTGCCGTGTCAGGACGCCTGCCCGGCGCATATTGACATCCCGAGCATGATCGCGCATGTCGGCCACGGCCAGTACGACAAGGCGCTGGACGTGCTGCTGAAGGACACGCCGCTGCCGAATTCCTGCGGTCTGGTCTGTCCGGCGCCGTGCGAAGACGTCTGCGTGCAGAAAGCGGTCTGCGCTGCGGTGCTGATCAAGCCGATGAAATCGGTCGCCGCGCGTTGCAGCGGCGGTTACAACCTGCC
>JAYFNP010000203.1:0-3362 GCA_034933385.1 Burkholderiaceae bacterium
TGTCGTTCCTGCGCGAATTTGACGGCAAATCGCTGGTTTCGGTCGCCAAAGGCGGACTCGACCTCGGCCAGCTGGCAGACGAAGCGGACAAGAAACAGCAGGAAGCGACGCAAACCGACTACAAGGAACTGGTCGAGAAAATGAAGGCCGCGCTGGCCGACAAGGCGAAAGATGTGCGCGTCACCTTCCGCCTGACCGATTCGCCTGCCTGTCTGGTTGCCGACGAGCACGACATCTCCGGCAATCTGCAGCGTATGCTGAAAGCAGCCGGTCAGAAAGCGCCGGAATCGAAACCGATTCTGGAAATCAATCCGGAGCACCCGCTGGTGCAGCGCCTGAAGTACGAAACCGCCAAATTCGACGACTGGTCGCACCTGCTGTTCGATCAGGCCTTGCTGGCCGAAGGGGGCGCGCTCGTGGATCCAGCTTCATTCGTCAAGCGCTTGAACCAAATGCTGCTGGATGGAGCAAAGTAACCTGAAGTTGAAACAATAAAAGGGAGGCAGTACCTCCCTTTTATATTGGGCTTCTACGCCCCGTCAGCCCATACGATTAATCATATGGGCTGGGCGTGGGCGCACTATTTACCGGTTGCGGAGCCTGGCGATACACCGGCTGGTAGCCTGGCTGGTACACCACCGGCTGATAAACCGGCTGGTATACCACAGGTTGATAGGCTGGCTGATACACCACCGGCTGATAAGCGGGCTGGTACACCACCGGTTGACCGTAGTACACCGGCGTACTGCTGCGCACGATCAAATCACCGATGACAGCACCGGCAAGCACACCGGCGAACACCGCACCCGGCCCCCAGCCGCCATGGCCTCCATGATAGCCGCCATGGTAGCCGCCATGATAACGCTGCGCATGTGCGCTAGTGCTCATGGTAAGAGTGGCAGCTATTGCCACGAGGATTGCTTTGGTTTTCATGATTTCCCCCTGCCTGTATAAGCGATCCCGGAGAAGCGAGTTCGCAACCTGCTGAACTGCTCAAATAAGCCGATTAAACGGATTGATGCAGCATCCATACCTGCATTGTATGCTTGATAAAGAAGCGCACAATCGGAAAATTGCAACGAAATGCAACCTCGCCAGCAGCTTGCCGAGCAACACGACCGCTGCCCCACGACTGAACTCACCCCAATTCGAATGTCGTAATACCGAAGGTACGCAACGGCGACAAATCCGGTATCGCTTGCGTGTACATGCGCGCGGTTTCGAACACTGGCGTCATGCCGTGGCGCTGCGCGAGCTCGACCGCTGCCGGGTTAGTTTCCGGCACATCGAGAAACACCGGTTCATGCTCTTGCGTTTGCGCACGCATTGCCATAAACAGCGTTTCCGCATGTTCCGGAGTATCGGCGAACAGCGGCCCGATCTTGAAGCCTTCGCGGCATGGGCGCAGCACGCCGAAGCCGGCGAGTTTGCCGCCCTCGCGTATGCCCAGCACAGTGCTGTACGGAATGCTCAGCCATTTCTGCAGAAAAACGCGCCGACTTTCAGGAAAGAACCCGCAGTCATACGCACAAACTTCCTTCAGCGACAAGTATGGCATCGAGACGATCGATGCACACTGTTCCATCGGCGGCATGATGCCACCGCCGCTGCCACGGTAACGGATGTTGCGATGCGCCAGGGCGAAACCCGATTTGCGGTAGTTGTCCTGCTGTGCCAGCACACCGTCGAGGCCGATATTGCGCCCGGCAAGCCGTGCCATTGCGGCCTGCCAGATTTGCAGACCGTAACCCTGTCTGCGGTATTCCGGCTTGACGAGAAAGAAACCGATGAAACCGAAATTCTCGCCATAGGCAACGGCAGAAATCATCGCAATCTTTTCATCGCCCAAAAGTCCGATCAGGAAACCTTCCGGATCGGTCGCACGAAACGGGTCGGCATCGAATATGCCGGGATTCCAACCTTCGTCGGCAGCCCATTGGATCGCCGTATCGATTTCTTCGCGGGTCATGCTGCGAATGGTAAGCGTCGGAGTCTGCATGTTTTTGAAGTAGTCAAAATAAAATTCGATTTATCAGCGATTATTTGGCGAGTCAGATGAGAAGTTAACCGCCAAACAAGAGGTGAAGTTAGTGCAAATTATCCCGTTCGCTGCTATAATTTCAGCTTCGTTGGGCTGTTAGCTCAGTTGGTAGAGCAGCGGACTCTTAATCCGTAGGTCGAGTGTTCGAGCCACTCACAGCCCACCACCGAAGTTAGATGGTATTTCAAAGGGTTGCAAGTAATCACTTGCAACCCTTTTATTTCTTCGGCGGCCATCGCAGCTCCGAGTGCCCTATCCATCCGCGCCGCAACTTTGGCTTGCGCCAAATTTATCTCAGTACATTTCGCGGAAATAAATCATTTCAGCGCCTCGGCCGAGCGATTTCTTGTATATACCAAATGTCGCTCGGCTCACCGGATCATCATCGTAGCCGTTTCCGGTCCAGCGCCCTTTCAGCCAAGGCAGCGCCACCGGAGTGGCGGCAACGCACCGCGCCGGCGTAACCGGCACGTCAGTACCGAGGTCAACGCAAACATCAACGCTGCCCTTCCTGGTCGCTGCGGGATTCGGTCTTGCCAGCGTCAATCGGCCGATACCTGCCGCGAACGTGCTGCCCGCAGTAACGTTTTGCGTAACGGTCATGTTGGCGCTGCTTACGCCGCCCCGATAGGCAGGCATCGCAATGTTGCTTCTCGAAATGGTCGTGCAGCTATCCAGTGTATTCGTCACGAAAGTCGTGCCGTTGTAATACTCGGCGCGCATTGGGATCGGCAAGTTCAACCGTGGCGAACCATAAGCATTCGTCAGCCGCAGCCGACCGAAGCGTACCTGGGTCGGGCCGCCAATCTGCTTGCCGTCACAAGTATTCGCCGCAATGCATGAACCGGCGGTATCGGCATTCATGTTAAGTCCTTCCAGAACCACGCCATCGGGATCATTTACTTTCACGCCAAACTGTAACGCATCATACGGGCCATCCGGCACCGCCGCACGGTTAAATGTCACGGCACCGGTATCGACGATGAACGCGCCCGAGACCCAGGATGTCGCCGGAATCGACGCAAGCCTACCGCTCAAATTTTTCCCGGCATCGTTGTTTTCCGCAAGGAGGCTGACCGTTCCATTGGCCAGATTATTTGTTCCCGTCGCGTGATAATTCGCCGTCCTGTTGCCATCCTTGTTGCGCGCCTCCAGAGTAAAAGAAAATCCGCCGAAAGGCTGATCCATGTAGGTGAAGCCGGGCGCAACCGCCGTGCATGCCGGCGTCACGACACTACTGTCGACCAGCGTGAAATGATCCGGCACGAAGCGCCCGACGCTAATTTCGGACGAGGTAATCGTTCGTTCATCTGGCGTCGAA
>JAYFNP010000204.1:0-2331 GCA_034933385.1 Burkholderiaceae bacterium
TGAGAAAAAATGGAAGATGCCACCCGTTACCTGGAAGCAGGCTGCCAATCAATTCGCTATCCTGTTCGGCGAACGTTTCACCAATGCGATGTACTGAGATTTTTAACCCGACCTCTGCACACAAAATTCCTGACACTACCCGGGAAAGCAAACGGCCCGGCATTTACAACGCTGTGCTTTCTCTGTTTAATCGGCTCATCCCGCCATCACTATAGTCAAACGAGTCTGCCTGAAAATTTGTAGATCACCCCACAAGGAAGTCCGAACATGAAACGCATCCTGATCTGTACCGTTCTCGCTCTCATCGCCTGCAGCGCGTCCGCCAAGAAGAAAGGAAACGACTTTGTCGACAACGCAATCGAATACTCATATTCGCTCGCTGACAAGGCTCCTAATGGCCCGCTTGTCGAGACCGGGTTTTCCCCTGACTCCGGAAGCGAACGTCTAGTCATCAAGGTCATCAATGCCTCGGAGAGCAGTATCCGTCTTGCAGCGTATTCGTTCACCTCTCCAGCCGTCGTTCGTGCTCTATTGCATGCGAAAAAGCGTGGTGTCGATGTTCGTGTCGTGGTCGACGACAAAGGAAACCGGTCTAAATCCAGTGTTGCCGCATTGAATTTGTTAGTCAATGCAGGCATACCAACTAAAACCATCTCCGCGTTTGCGATCCATCACGACAAGTTCATTGTCTCTGACGGAAAACACGTCCAGACCGGGAGCTTCAATTACAGTCAGGCGGCGGCACACAAGAACAGTGAGAACGTGATTGTGTTGTGGAATAACCGTGATATCGCTTCGACCTATTTGCGCCACTGGCAAAGCAGGTTCGACCGAGGCCTCGACTTCAGGTCAACATACTAGTTTCCATAGAACTTGCTTTCGTTACATGCATGTGTGTCGACTGCTGGCACAGCACAATTTTTCAACCTTTTGCCAAACGCTATGCGGCACAAGCTTGCTTGCGGCATGCTCCAACTCATGCAAAAAATCATCTAAATCCTCCACGTCATTCGTGTCTACGCCTTTGGCGAACGCCAACTCAAACACTCCTTTCCGAGTGTTCTCGTCAGATTCCTGAAGTTCTTTGACCAGGCCCCAGTCTGGATTACCACTGAACAGCATGAAAATTGGATCCCCACATCCGCACTGCGGATGGATGCTTGCCATTAAGCAAGCGTCTTGCTTATTTTCCACTTGTATTTTGAAATACACAAAAGCGCTTTTCGACTCACTGTAATAATCGACACCGTAATACTTTAATTTCGATTGCATACAAGCTCCTTTTGTTTATACGTATTAACTGAAAAATTTCATCTGTCCTTGTTCCACAAGCAGGTGCATGATTGCATTGCCAGAACCCCTCGCAACGGCGAAAAGGCATGTGTTTTGGCGAGGATTCGTTTGCGATGCTGATTTGCGTTGGCCATCTACCCAGCGCATCAGCAAAAACCGCACCTTTTTGACAAAGACTTTCATCAAGTCGGAAAATCCGACTTGCGCCCGCCCCTTCGCTTGCTAACCTGATTCTGTCAGCGCTGACACCCAAACCGGTCAATCGAACGATTGACTGAATTCTCAACCGCCGTTTCTTCATTGCCGTCACGTTTTTCGTCGACGGCACCGGGAGCGGCTTGCTTAAAGGATTTGGATATGAACAGCGTAACTACTCAATATTCGGCGCTGACCAACGAAACAATCTGGTCAACCGACTTCGCCAGAAACGAACGGCTCGCCTGCTTGGCATCTCTCCAGAAACCACCGCCCTTCCCTGTCGCCATCGTGAACTCCCTTGTCGGATTGGGAATGTCGTCCCTCCATGGGGCAATCACCGAAACCCGGCAGGCATGGCGCCTTCACAGCCATTGCTGGCAAGACTTCATCGTCCATGACCTGATTCGCTACTTCGCGCCGGTAACCGGTGCCGTACGCGGCTTTCGGGCCGAATGCCGCCGTCTTGGTCTGCGGATTTTCTCAGGCAGGTAACGCCATCCATGGATTGGCATTCACTTTTTATTCATTTTTAGAGGCATTCTATGACACCCTTATTTCTGCTTGTTTTGCTCCTCATCATCGCTGTTATTGCCATCGTGGGGATGGTTATCTATCGCAAAGGCCGGAAACGGCCTGAGGTTTCCGGTGAAGAGGTTCCGGCTGTATCGTCTTCCTTGAAGCGTTCTACCTTCGTGTATGGCGCTCTGAGCGTGTTCGTTGTGGTCGTTGCCGGGTTTTCGGTTACCACTGACCTGCACCCCGAGATTAGTACGGCGCTGATGTAGAGTCTGCCCTTAGGAGGTAGACATGAAAAGGCGTTTTACAGAAGAACAAATCATC
>JAYFNP010000205.1:0-8460 GCA_034933385.1 Burkholderiaceae bacterium
ACCCTGCGCGCACCATCAGGTAGAACGGCACATACGGCAACGGATTCAGGTAACTCTGAAAACTACCGGCCATGAAATCCTTGCCCAGCAAACCGTTCACATATGCATGCGGCGCATACAGGTAATAATTGAACAAGTCCCAGTTATAGTCGCGACCAGCATACCAAGTAAACACAAGACAAAACGTCAGACATGCGACATACACCAATGCATCCTGAAATTTTGTGCTCATGAAATTAGGGCAATTCGTTGTGTTTTTTGGCATTGGTAACGTACCATTCGACCCTGATCCGACCGGAAAACCACGCTCTGGGATTTTATCAGGCGAATCGGACAAGAAGCTTTTCGATATCCCCTATAATTAAACGGGCTAACTGGATATCCATTCCATATTCTCACCCTCGTCTTCGAGCATTGCCATGGCAAGTCTTCTTCCACCACCGACGCGCTATCGCGGCCTGCACATCGCACTGATCGTTCCGTGCTATAACGAAGAAGCCACCGTCGGCAACGTAATCCGTGATTTCCGAGCTGCACTGTCCGAACTTGACGTGTATGTTTTCGACAACAGCTCGACTGACAGAACCATCGAAGTATCCCGCGCAGCTGGCGCCAAAGTCGTTTCAGTATCGCTACGCGGCAAGGGTAACGTAGTACGCCGAATGTTTGCTGATGTCGAAGCAGACATCTATGTGATGGTGGATGGTGATGCGACTTATGATGCGACAGCCCTCCAAAGACTGGTGGACATGTTGCTCGACAATCGGCTGGATATGGTCGTCGGTTGTCGCGAAGTCGATACCATCGCCTCCGATGAGGCTTATCGTCACGGACATCAATGGGGAAACCGAATGCTGACGCAAAGCGTGGCACGAATCTTCGGCGGCAATTTCACCGACATGCTTTCCGGCTACCGCGTATTTTCCCGGCGCTACGTAAAATCGTTTCCCGCACTGTCGCATGGCTTTGAAACTGAAACCGAGCTGACGGTACACGCGCTGCAACTACGAATGCCGTACGGTGAAGCGATAACGCGTTACGGCGCACGACCGGAAGGATCGGTCAGTAAACTCTCCACTTATCGTGATGGTTTGCGGATTCTAAAAACCATCGTGCGCCTTTTCGTCAGCGAACGCCCGCTGGCATTTTTCGGCCTTTCAGCCGCCTTTCTGGCGGCCGTTTCAATTTGGCTGTCGATTCCGTTGCTGTTCGAATATTTGAGGGTCGGTCTGGTACCGCGTTTCCCCACGGCGATGTTGTCCGCTTCTATGATGGTATCGGCACTGCTGTCTTTGGCGAATGGCCTGATCCTGGACAATGTCACACGTGGACGCAACGAAATGAAACGGCTCGCCTATCTGGCGATACCGGCGCCACTGGCGCAGGAAAAAGGGGAATGAAATTTTTGCGTTCCATTTTTTTGTTTGGCATCGTCGGCACCGTCGGCTTCCTGGCGGACACTGCCGTGTTATACCTGTTGCGCGATACGCTTGGCCCGTGGGTTGCGCGTCTTTGTTCATTCCTGGTGGCCGTTTTGGTCACTTGGCTGATGAATCGCTACCTGACCTTTAGTGACCGAGCATCGAAACTGCCCATACATCAGGAATTTTCAGTTTACCTGATACTGATGCTGGTTGGCGGCTCCGTTAATTACGGAGTATATGCTTGGCTAATCGTTTCTGACGAAATTGTACGGCAACACCCGGTTCTGGGTGTGGCCTGCGGCAGCCTTGCCGGCATGGCAATCAATTTGTTTTGTGCGCAATTTTTACTTTTCCGTCACCATATTAAATAAGAAAAACTGTCAGAATTTAATGACATATCTGAATTTAAAAATATAAGGGATAAATCTTGTGGATAACTTTGTGAATATTTCTGTGAGTTTTCGGTAATTTTTTTGTTTGACAGCAATTTAATTATGCAAAAAAGTAATATGTGTTATTTTTTCATTTAAAATCAACGCATTACATTCTTTTGTGTGATTTTCAACATATATTTGAATTCTTTGCCGTAATGTGTTTAATTGTGGAAAGATGACCCTGCAAAAACCCGCATGAAATCTGAGGATTTGCCATTTTCTGCGGCTGCCGCGCCGCTCGTGCTACCCGTTTCCAAGCTGAACCAGGCGGTCGCCAGGCTGCTGGAACGCAGTTTCCCACTGGCCTGGATTTCGGGCGAAGTATCGAATTTCACCCGTGCGGCTTCCGGCCACTGGTATTTCACGCTGAAGGACGACGCGGCACAGGTGCGGACGGTGATGTTCCGCAGCCGGGCGCAACTGGCCAGCTTTGTTCCACGTGAAGGGGATCGCGTCGAAGTGCGTGCGCTGGTGACGTTGTATGCGCCGCGCGGCGATTTCCAGTTGAATGTCGAAACCATCCGGCGTGCCGGCGTTGGCAACCTGTATGAAGCGTTTTTGCGGCTGAAGGAAAAACTCGGCGCGGAAGGGCTGTTCGATGCCGTACGGAAACGGCCACTGCCGGCGTTTCCTAAAACCATCGGCATCGTCACCAGTCCGCAAGCGGCCGCATTGCACGACGTGCTGACCACGCTGGCGCGGCGCGCACCGCAAGTGCAAGTGATCGTCTATCCGACGCCGGTGCAAGGCGAAGGCGCAGCGCAAAAGATTGCGCAGGCGATCATGACTGCCTCAAGGCGGGCGGAATGCGATTTGCTGCTGCTGTGCCGCGGCGGCGGCAGCATCGAGGATTTATGGGCCTTCAACGAGGAAGCGGTCGCGCGCGCGATGGTCGCGTGCGCGGTGCCAGTGATTGCCGGCGTCGGCCATGAAACCGATGTGACGATTGCCGACTTCGCCGCCGATTTGCGCGCGCCGACGCCGACTGCCGCCGCCGAACTGGCTTGCCGACCACAGGCCGACTGGCTGGCGCAACTGGCGACGCTGGGAAATGCATTGCAGCACGCCTTGCGCCGCCGGCTGAACGATGCGGCGCAAGCGCTGGACTGGTTGTCGCGCCGTTTGCTCAGCCCGTCGGCCCGGATTGCGCGCGAACGGTTGCAGTTGCAAGCGCTCGCTACCCGGAGCGCGCACGCCGGGCGGGCGCCCACTCTGGCGGCACGCCATCGGCTGACCTCGCTGGCGGCGCAGCTGGAATTATTGAACCCGCAACGCACGCTGGATCGCGGCTATGCGATTGTCACCGATGCGGACGGGCGCATCGTCCGTGCGCCGGCGCAATTGCACCCGGGCGAGGTGATCGATATGCGGCTGGCGGAAGGCGGCGCGAAAGTGACCATCGGCCAGGTAAAGCCGTCCGGCGCCTGACCGTTGGTGGCAGCGGCAGCCGCGTCAAACCGCTTTCAGCCCTGGATTTTTCAGGGGTATGCGAGGAAATATCGCCCCATGGCCAGGACTTCAGCGGCTATTTTAAAATACCGCCCCCAGTATTTTTTTGGCCTGTGGACAGCCCGAAATGTCCGCGCACGGCTTCCAGCCAGCCTGATGGCACCCTCCGCGCAGAAACCGGCGAAGGGCGCTCGGCAGAATTACACGCCGATAAACGCGAAATCGACTTCCGGCCGCCGCCCGGAAATAATCTCGGCAATCGCGCGTCCGGAACCGCAGCCCATGGTCCAGCCGAGCGTGCCATGGCCGACGTTCAGGAACAGGTTGGCGAATTTGGCGCGGCCAATGTAGGGAATGTTCGAGGGCGTCATCGGCCGCAGGCCGGTCCAGAAATTCGGCTGTTCCCAGTCGCAGGCGTCGGGAAACAGTTCGCGCGTGCGGATTCTGAGCTGTTCGCAGCGCACCGGATTCAGTTCGCGGCCATAGCCGTTCATTTCTGCCGTGCCGCCGACACGCAGCCGGTTGCCGAGGCGCGAAAACACCAGTTTCTTGCCGACGTCGATCAGCGAAACGTACGGAGCCGCATCCGGTTTGATTACCGGGAAGGTCGCGGAATAGCCTTTGGCCGGATAAATCATCAAGTCAATGCCGAGCGGTTTCAGGAACGGCGCGGCAAAGCTGCCCATCGAAACTACGTAGGCATCCGCCTTCAGCACTTCAAATTTTCCGGTCGGGTCGATCGCCTCGACGCCAACGATTCTGGCTGCCGCGCCCGCGCCTTCGGTCAGCAGACGCGTCGCGGTATGGCCGTAGCGGAATTCAACGCCGGCTTCGGCCGCCTTTTTCGCCAGCCCGACGGTGAAATTGTGCGCATCGCCGGATTCGTCGGTTGGGGTGAAATCGCCGCCGACGATCTTGTCCTTCATCGGCGCCAGCGCCGGTTCCAGCCGGACCACTTCGTCGGTATCGATGATCTGGCGCGGACAGCCGAGCGAGGTCATCAGCTTGGCGCCGACCTGCGACGCGGCGAAATCCTGCTGGTCAGTGAAAAAGTGCATGATGCCGCGCGTCAGGTTGTCGTATTCGATATTGGTTTCGGCGCGCACCGCCTGCACCGTTTTCAGGCTGTAATCAGCCATCGCCAGGCATTGGCGGATATTGTAGGCGGTACGGCTCGGCGAGCATTCCATCAGGAAGCGGATGCCCCACTCCCATTGAAGTTTTTCGGCACGGAAGCGGTACAGCAACGGCGCATCTTCCTGCCCCAGCCATTTCAGAATTTTCATCGGCGCGGACGGATTCGACCATGGCTCCGAATGCGAGACCGAAATCTGGCAGCCGTTGGCGAAGGTGGTTTCCTGCGCCGATCCCTGCTGGCGCTCGACTACCGTAACCTCATGACCCGATTTGCGCAAAAACCAAGCTGATGCCGTTCCCAGAATGCCCGAACCCAATACGATGACTTTCACAATGTTCCTCGTTGTTGATAATTACATTTGCCGTACACACGCTCACTTCTTGGCCTGCAAGCGGGAAATTTCCTGCGCAACCGCACGCGCAATCACATCCCGCAACGTGATCTGCAAACCTCGTCGAATTTCCGTTGTTATTTCTTCCGTCACTTTCTGCAGCGCCACGGCTACACCATCCTTGATGCGATGGTCGAGCACGAGATCGACCCGTTCCTGTATCTGGTGCAACACCCGTTCGCTGATTTCTCGTTCGACCTGTGCCCATTCATCACCCGCGATCGCGCCCAGCGTCGGGATCGGACACGGCGCCGAAGCAGCAGTCACCGCAGCGGCGGGCGCAGAGGACTGTTCAAGAACCTGCGTCAAGACCGGAATGCTGGCATCGGAGGCGGGAATGTTCATGACTGGCTCGCAACGTTGTGAGTCAAGGGATAACCACGCTGGCGGTAATGCGCATATCGCTTGCGCCCGTCCTCGACATCGGCCGCATCGGTCGAGACGATTTCGAACATCCGTGCGAATTGCGCGAAATGCGCCGGTGTCGCACCGGACAGGTTGATCAGCATGTCGTGATGCGGCAGTTCGCCGCTGTCGCTGTCGGTCAGGACAATCGGCGATTGCGCCGCCAGCGGATCACTGGCCTCGGCATGCGGCAGAAAATCCTGCGCGGAAAACGTCCACAAGGCCTGGTCCAGCGCCGCCAGCTGATGCTGGTCCTGGGTCAGGATCACGATCCGGCTGTCAGCCGCCTGCGCGCGCGCCTTGCGCACCAGCCGGCAGGTATAACCGATACGGTCAGCAACGTTGGTATGAAAGTCGATCCGTGTCATGGCAAGTAGTCAGAAACGGAACCCCGACGGAGCGGTGTTTTCCGCTGGCGGCTGAGTACGGGCATTTCGGTTGGGTGCCCGGCCATTTCCCGCCGGTTTCTCCGCTGCCGGCGCAGCAGGCGCGGCCGACTGTGCCGGCGCATAACGGAAATTTGCCGGCAACTGGCTGGATTCCGGATAACCGGCCGAGGTCAGCGCCGCATCCCAGCTACTGGCATCGAAACCAACTTGCGTCGTGCGGCCAATCGTCACGAACGGCAACCGTCCATCACCGCCGGCCAGCTTCATCCGTTCGGCATCGGCATTGCTGCCGACAGTTTTTTCGGAAAACGGGACGCCCCGGCTTTTCAATAGCGCACGACCTTCGTCGCAGGGTGCGCAACTTGTCGCGGTGTACAACGTCACGGGATTGTTTTTGGTGGCCTGAGACAGCGCATAGGGCAAGCCTGAATTGTCGACCTCGCCGGCCGCCAGTGCCTTTTTCTGGGTTTTGACCGAAGTTGGCGGTGGCCGGTCGCTGTAATTCACCTTGCCGGATGAATCGACCCATCGATACATCTGCGCCTGAGCGCTGGCGGTGAGCAGCAGAAACAACAGTGGCCATCCGATTTTCATATTGCCTCTTTCCTGTCTGTCGAATCAGAACCTTTCAAGCAACCATGCCATTATGCCGCAACAAGGCGTCGATTTTCGGTTCTCGTCCGCGAAAAGCGACAAAAGATTGCATTGCCGGACGCGATCCGCCGACAGCCAGGATTTCGCGCAGAAATTTTTGCCCGGCGACGGCCGACAGGATATCGTCGCCCGCGTCGCGCGTTTCCTCGAACGCACCGTACGCATCCGCCGACAGCAACTCGGCCCACTTGTAGCTGTAATAGCCGGCCGCATAGCCGCCGGCAAAAATGTGCCCGAACGATTGCAGGAAACGGTTGAATGGCGGCGGCGTCACGACGGCGAAGCGTGCGCGCACGTCGTCGAGTACCGCCGAGAACGGCTGGCTGCCGTCCGGATCGTAATCGCCATGCAAGTGCATATCGACCAAGGAAAATTCGACCTGGCGCAGCATGCCCAGCCCAGACTGAAAATTCTTCGCGGCCAGCATCTTGTCGAACAGTTCGCGCGGCAGCGGCGCGCCAGTTTCAGCGTGCGCGGTCATGTGCCGCAGCACATCCCATTCCCAGCAGAAATTCTCCATGAATTGCGATGGCAGTTCGACCGCATCCCATTCGACGCCGCCGATGCCGGACACGGACAACTCATCCACCTGAGTCAGCATGTGATGCAGGCCGTGGCCGAATTCGTGGAACAGTGTGATTACGTCATCGTGCGAAAACAGCGCCGGACGCACTGCGCCATCCTTCTCGACCGGCTCAGGAAAATTACAAGTCAGGTAAGCGACCGGTGTCTGAATGCCATCGGCGAGCGCCCGACGGCTGCGCGCCGCGTCCATCCAGGCGCCACTGCGCTTGCCGTTGCGCGCATACAAATCGAAATAAAACTGTCCCAACAGCCGGCCATCTTTTTCGATGCGGAAGAACTTGACATCCTTGTGCCAGACCGGCGCAACATCCGGCAACAGGCGCACCGAAAACAGCGTTTCAATCGCGCGGAACAGTCCGCCCGTCACCTGCGGCTCGGGGAAATACTGCTTCACTTCCTGCTCGGAAAACGCATAACGTTTTTCGCGCAATTTTTCTGCTGCATATGGCATGTCCCAGGCTTCCAGCGTTCCGATGCCAAGTTCCTGTTTGGCAAACGCGCGCAACTCGGCCAGATCCTTTTCGGCAAACGGCCGCGCACGCGCAGCCAGGTCTTCGAGAAAACCAATCACTTGCTGCGGGCTTTGTGCCATTTTCGGCACCAGCGAGACTTCAGCGTAATTGCGGTAGCCGAGCAACGCCGCCTCTTCCTTGCGCAACTTCAGCAACGCGACGATGTTTTGCGTGTTGTCCCAATCCGGATTGCCCCCCAGTTCGGATGCCCGAGTCACATAAGCGCGGTACATTTGCTCGCGCAGGGCGCGATTGTCGGCAAACTGCATCAATGGCAAATATGACGGGATGTGCAGCGTAAACTTGAAACCGGACTTGCCTTCCCGCTCGGCTGCCAGGCGCGCAGCGTGCTTCACGTCATCCGGCAGACCGGCAAGCTGATCCTCGTTTTCGATCATCAGCGCGAACTCGTTGGTGGCGTCCAGCACGTTTTCCGAAAAGCGCGTCGACAGCATCGCCATGTCTTCCTGAATCTCGGCAAAGCGCTTCTTCGCCTGCTCTGGCAATTCCGCGCCGCCCAGGCGGAAATCGCGCAACGCATTGTCGATGATTCGCTGTCGTACCGCCGACAACGAGGCAAATCCGGCAGCGGCCTTGAGCGCCTTGTATTTTTCGAAGAGCGCCAGATTTTGCGACAGCGCAGTCCAGAACTCGGTCACCTTCGGCTGGTTCTCGTTATAGGCCGCACGCAGTTCCGGCGTATCGACCACCGAATTCAGATGGCCGACGATGCCCCATGCCCGCTCCAGTTTTTCGGTGACGTCTTCCAGCGGTGCAATGAAATTGTCCCAGGTCACCGGGTCAATTGGCCTCTCCAGCCGACCAACAACAGTGCGACATTCAGCCAGCAGGGATTCGATCGCAGGGGTGACATGTTGCGGCGTAACCGTGTCGAAACGCGGCAGACCGGAGAAATCGAGCAACGGATTGGACATGGGAGGCTCCTGCATCGGATGAAGATCGTATTTGTTGGGCATGACGGCAGCACCTGCTGCCGTCATGCGACCGCCGTCATTTCCCCTGACGCTCTTTCAGCTTTCTTTCCGCTGCTTCAATGGTGTTCACCATCAGCATCGTGA
>JAYFNP010000206.1:0-1823 GCA_034933385.1 Burkholderiaceae bacterium
AAAACGTCCACGATCCCGGCGCACAGCGGGGCCTCCGGCCCGGCCACGGTAAGCTCCACGCCGTTGTTTTCGGCAAAGTCCGCAAGTTTATCCAGTTCGGAAACTTTGATGTCAACGCATTCCGCCGTTCCGGCGATACCGGCGTTGCCGGGCGCGCAATAAACCTTGTCCACCAGCGGGCTCTGTGCCAGCTTCCAGCAAAGCACGTGTTCGCGTCCGCCGTTGCCGACCACTAAAACCTTCATCTTCCGCTCCTTTATTTTTCGGTAATATACACTTTTAAAACTTGGCTTTCAATCCTGCGGATGTATATTTTAATATGAATCGTGATGAATCATTGACCATTGACGACGCCTTGGCGGCGGAGTGCCGGCTGGATTTCTTCAAGGCCACCGGCAACGGCGGCCAGAAGCGTAACAAAACCTCCAGCGCGGTGCGTATAACGCACCTTCCAACCGGAATCCAAGTTACCGACTGCTCGGAGCGCAGCCAGCATCGGAACCGACTGAACGCGCTTGAAAAACTCAAGCTGGAAATTGCGCTCACCGTGCGCCAGCCCTATGCGCCGCCACCCGAAAACGCGCCCAAACCGGTAGTTATGGCACATATTTTCGACCTCCTCGCCGAATGCGGACTGGATCTGCCGCAAGCGGCGGAAAAACTGGGAGTATCCAATTCCAAACTGCTCAAAACACTTGCCCGCAATCCGCGATGGCTCACCCGGCTCAACGAACTCCGCGTCAAGGCCGGATTGAGCGTTCTTCATGCCTGATCACTTGTCCAGTTTGGCCTTGAGAAGTTCGAGCACCATCTTGGGATTCGCCTTGCCGCGGCTCAGCTTCATAGTCTGCCCCACCAGGTACATCAGCACGTTGGCGTTGCCGTCGAGGTACTGCTGAACCTGCTTGGAATTGGCGGCGATGGTTTCGTCGACCACCTTTTCGATCGCACCGGAATCGGAGACCTGAGCCAAACCTTTGGCTTCTACCACGGATTTGGCATCCTTGCCGGTAGCCAGCATTTCAGCAAAAACTTCTTTGCCGATGCGCCCGCTGATGGCATCCGCCTCGATCATGGCTACCAGCCCGCCCAGTTGCTCCGGCTTGACTTTACAGCCTTCGAGACCATCGGAGCCAAGTTCGCGCAGCAGCTCGGAAATAATCCAGTTGGCAACGTTTTTGGGCGTTTTCACACCTTGGGCGGCGGATTCGAAATAGTCGGCGATATCGCGGTCGTGGGTCAGCACGTCGGCATCGTATTCGGTCAGGCCGTACTGCCCGACGAAACGCTCGCGCTTGGCGCTCGGCATTTCAGGCAGGATACGGCGCAGTTCGTCGATCTCTGCGTCGGTCATCACCCCCGGGGTAAGATCGGGATCGGGAAAGTAACGGTAGTCGTGCGCCTGTTCCTTGGTACGCATCAGATAGGTTTCGCCGCGGTCATCGTTCCAGCCGCGGGTCTCCTGCACGATGGTGCCGCCTTTGTCCAGAACATCGGCCTGCCGCCATATCTCATAATCGATGGCGCGGTGCACGGCGCGAAAACTGTTGAGGTTTTTAAGTTCAACCTTGGTGCCGAACTCCTCGCGACCCACCGGGCGCAATGAGATGTTCACGTCGCAGCGCATCTGGCCTTTCTCCTGGTCGCAGTTGCCGACGCCGCCGTAAACGAATATCTCCTTCAACGCGGTAAGATAGGCATAGGCCTCGTCCGCCGAGCGCATATCCGGCTCGGAAACGGTTTCCATCAGCGGAATGCCGGCGCGATTGTAGTCCACGCCGCTGGCGCCCCGGAAATGGGTCAGCTTGGCCACGTCCTCTTCA
>JAYFNP010000207.1:0-4138 GCA_034933385.1 Burkholderiaceae bacterium
CAGGACTGCTGCGCACCGCCGGCTGGAAGCCGGGCATCCCGCTGTTCGACCCGATGTGCGGCTCCGGCACGATCCTGGCCGAAGCAGCACAGATGGTGCTCGGCATCCCGCCGGGCGCGCGCCGACGTTTCGCGTTTGAAAAATTCAAGGGGTTCGATGCCGATGCCTGGCTGGCAATGAAAGGCAGCTTCAAGCCGAATCCGATTCCGGCAGAACCGCTGCTGTTTGGCAGCGACATTTCCGGCGACATGATCGCGATGACGCGCCACAATCTGGAGCGCGCCGGCGTGCTGTTCGACATTCCGCTCAAGCAGATCGAAGCGCAGGAAGTCCGTCCGCCATGCGACATGCCCGGCATCATTCTGACCAACCCGCCGTATGGCGAGCGGATCGGCGTGCGCGGCGACAAAACCTTGCCGGCCGACGATCTCGCGATCAGCTTTTACCAGTCGTTCGGCAACACGCTGAAGCAGCGCTTTCCCGGCTGGAAAGTGTTCCTGTTCACCGCCGACCTCAGCGCGCCGAAAATGCTGCGGCTGAAAGAAGCGCGCAAGACGCCGTTCTTCAATGGCGCGCTCGAATGCCGGCTGTTCCGCTTCGACATGGTCGCCGGCTTCAACCGGCGCGAGGCGGCCAAACCGAAGAACACTCCAGGCGAGGCCGCGACATGATCCTGGTCACTGGCGGCGCCGGTTTCATCGGCTCGAATTTCATCCTCGACTGGCTGGCGCACGGCGACGAGCCGGTGGTCAACTACGACAAGCTGACTTACGCCGGCAATCTGGACAATCTGGTGCCGGTACAGCACGATGCGCGTCACATTTTCGTCCGCGGCGACATCAGCGACCGACCGCTAGTTGAAACGACGCTGTCGCAATACCGGCCGCGCGCAATCGTCCATTTCGCCGCCGAGACCCATGTCGACCGCTCGATCGACGGCGCCAGCGCTTTCGTAATGACCAACGCGCATGGCACGTTCCAGTTGCTCGAAGCAGTGCGCCACTACTGGGACGCGCTGCCGCCGGACGAACAGGCGGCGTTCCGTTTCCTGCATGTCTCGACCGACGAAGTGTTCGGCACGCTTGGCCCGAACGATGCGCCGTTCACCGAAAACTCGCGTTTCGCGCCGAACAACCCGTATGCCGCGTCGAAAGCGGCGGCCGACCATCTGGTGCGCGCCTGGCATTGCACCTATTCGCTGCCGACCTTGACTGTGAATTGCTCGAACAATTACGGCCCGCGCCAGTATCCGGAAAAGCTGATTCCGAAAATGGTCGCGCATGCGCTTGCCGGGCAGTCGCTGCCGATTTACGGCGACGGCTTCCAGATACGCGACTGGCTGTATGTCGGCGATCACTGCGCCGCCTTGCGCCGCGTGCTGGCCGCCGGCATGCCGGGCGAAAGCTACAACATCGGCGGACGCTGCGAACAGACCAACCGGCACGTGATCCAGGCGGTGTGCGACTTGCTCGACGAATTTGCACCGAAAGCGGCGCGCGGCGGTGCCGGCAGTTACCGCGACCAGATCATCCATGTCGCCGACCGGCCCGGCCATGACCGCCGCTACGCGATCGACACCGGCAAGATCGAACGTGAACTCGGCTGGCAGCCGTCCATGCCGTTCGAACGCGGCCTGCGGGAAACGGTGCGCTGGTATCTGCAACATCGCCCGGAAAATGCCGCTGTCTGCCGATAAAACGGGGAGTATGATAAAAAATTATCGACAATGGCCACGCATTTCCTGGCTGTTTAAAAATACAGCATCCAGTATATTTTTTGCCTGCAACCAACTGAAAAGATGAAGATTGAGCCAACCGCCCTGCCCGATGTCTTGCTGCTCGAACCCGAGCTGCACCACGATGCGCGCGGTTTTTTCTATGAAAGTTTCAACCGGCGCCGCTTCGTCGCAGACACCGGCCTCGATGTCGATTTCGTGCAGGATAACCTGTCGCGCTCGGCGCAAAACGTGCTGCGCGGCCTGCATTACCAGATCCGCCAGCCGCAAGGCAAGCTGGTGTCGGTGCTGATCGGGGAAATTTTCGATGTCGTGGTTGATCTGCGCCGCTCGTCACCCGCGTTCGGCCGATGGCTCGGCGTCACGCTATCTGCGCAAAACCGCCGCCAGTTGTGGATTCCACCCGGCTTTGCGCACGGCTTTTCGGTCGTCAGCGACTCGGCCGACGTGTTTTACAAGACCACCGATTACTACGCACCGGAACACGAGCGCTGTCTGCGCTGGAACGACCCGACGCTTGGCATCGCCTGGCCGCTGGCCGGCGCACCGGTGCTATCGGACAAGGATGCCCAAGGAAAATTACTGACGGAACTGGAAACCTTTGATTGAGCCGCGCCCAAGCGCCGGTTTTAACAGCGCTGGTCGTCCAGCTCGAACATTTCTAGACACGACCCTTCGAGCTCGATCGCCACTGCCTGGCCGTGGATGCTGTCAGCCTCGGGGATTTCGACAATCGCCCGCTCGTTGATATCGGCGAACTGTTCCGCATCTGCCGCCCAGTTCGCCAGCGCACGCTCGGTGGTCGCTTCGTCCGGACGCTTGTGGTTGGCCAGCATGAATTGCCGGATTTCCTCGATGCCTTCGTCGGTGACCTTGTATATCTTCATGCTTGCTTTTCTCCTGCAATGCCCAATCGAACGGACGGTATTTTATGCCAAATCCTTCAGCAGCGGACCGGCAGACCCAGCCCGAAAATGAAAGTTGCGCGCGTAGAAAATCCCGGACTCGGCTATTTCCCGTCAACTTCCGGCAATGGTCATATTCTCGATCAGGATCGACCCCATCTTGATCGTTCCGCGCGTGAGCGTATCCGCGCCAACCGCGACGATCTGGCGGTACATGTCCTTCAGGTTGCCGGCAATGGTGATTTCCTCGACCGGATACTGGATGACGCCGTTCTCGACCCAGAAGCCGGAAGCGCCACGCGAATAATCGCCGGTAACGTAATTCACGCCCTGCCCCATCAAGTCGGTCACCAGCAGGCCGGTACCGAGCTTCTTCAGCATCTTTTCGAAATTGTCGCCTTTCTTCGTCAGCGACGAGGTGAACGACAAATTGTGTGCACCGCCGGCATTGCCGGTGGTTTTCATCCCCAGCTGACGGGCCGAATAGCTTGACAGGAAATAACCCTGAACCATGCCGTTGGCTACCACATCGCGCTTGGTCGTTTTTACTCCCTCGTCATCGAACGGGGCGGAACCGACCGCGCCGATGATATGCGGGTCTTCGGCCAGCCGGATGTGCTTTGGGAAAATTTGCTGGCCGAGCGAATCGAGCAGGAAACTGGTTTTGCGGTACAGAGCACCACCGGAAATCGCATTGACGAAAGCGCCCAGCAAGCCAATCGCCAGCGGCGCCTCGAACAGCACCGCGCATTTGCGCGTCGAAATCCGCCGGGCATTCAGCCGCGACAGTGCCCGTTCGGCAGCATAGCGCCCGATCGCTTCCGGCTGGGCCAGTTTGGCAGGATTGCGGCTCGACGAATACCAGTAATCGCGCTGCATCTGCGCGCCCTTGCCGGCAATCGGCGCGACCGAAATCGAATGCCGCGAATACGGGTAACCGCCGGCAAAACCGCGCGTGTTGGCCGCGACGAAATGGTTTTGCTGCGCATACACGTTGGCCCCTTCGCTGTTGGCAATGCGCTTGTCGACTGCGAATGCGGCCGCCTCGCAGCGCAGCGCAATGTCGATCGCATCCACCGTCGACAGCAGCCACGGGTGGCAGAGCTGCAAATCCAGCGGATGCCGCTCCAGCATGTCGGCCTCCGGCAAGCCGGCGCACTTGTCTTCGGAGGTGAAGCGCGCAATGTTATACGCGGCCTCGACCGTGGCCTGCAGCGCCTCGGTCGAAAAATCCGAAGTGCTGGCATTGCCGCGCCGCTGGCCGACATAGACCGTAACGCCGGCGCCCTTGTCCTGGTTTTGCTCGATAGTTTCGACCCGACCACGGCGCACGCTGACCGACAGGCCGCCGCCCTCGCTGATCTCGACGGCCGCATCGCTGGCGCCAAGCGTTTTCGCATGGCGCAAGACGTCGTCGGCAAACTGCTGCAACTGCTCCTGGGTGTGGGTAAAGACGGAATCGTTCATCGGCTGACTTCTTGAGGTGGACGTAAAGCGG
>JAYFNP010000208.1:0-3543 GCA_034933385.1 Burkholderiaceae bacterium
TGAAATATACAACTGGCTGTATCTTTAAATCGCCGCAGAATATCTTGCCGTATAGCGGTTTTTTTCAATATACCCAAGAGAAAAATCAAAACCGGGGGGCGCCCCCGGTTTTTTACTGTTTGACGCAATCGACGAAATAACCGCGCTTGCCGTCGATCTCACGCTTGATCAGGCCGTGGACATCGGTTTCGAAGCCCGGGAATTTCTCGTTGAAGTCGCGCGCAAACTTGAGGTAATCGACGATGGTCTTGTTGAAGCGTTCCCCCGGAATCAGCAACGGAATGCCGGGCGGGTAGGGTGTCAGCAGGGTTGAGGTGATGCGGCCTTCGAGATCGTCGATCGGCACACGTTCGATTTCGCGGTGTGCCATTTTCGCAAATGCATCAGCCGGCCGCATTGCCGGAACCATGTCCGACAGGTACATCTCGGTGGTAAGGCGGGCGACATCGGAAGCCTTGTAGAAGTCGTGGATGCTCTGGCACAGGTCGCGCAAGCCCATCCGCTCGTAGCGGGTCTTGGCTGCAGCGAATTCGGGCAGGATGCGCCAGATCGGCTGGTTCTTGTCGTAATCGTCCTTGAACTGCTGCAGTGCGGTTACCAGCGTGTTCCAGCGGCCCTTGGTGATGCCGATGGTGAACATGATGAAGAACGAATACAGCCCGCATTTCTCGATGATGACGCCATGTTCGGCTAGGTATTCCTTGACGATCGACGCCGGAATGCCGGTCTGGGCAAACTTGCCGTCGATGCCCAGTCCCGGGGTGATCACCGTTGCCTTGATCGGGTCGAGCATGTTGAAACCCGGCGCCAGATTGCCGAAGCCGTGCCATTTGTCTTCAGCGCGGATCAGCCAGTCGGATTGCGAACCGATGCCCTCGCTCGAAAAAGTGTCCGGCCCCCAGACATGGAACCACCAGTCCTTGCCGAATTCCTTGTCTACCTTTTGCATGGCGCGTCGGAAATCGAGTGCTTCAAGAATCGATTCTTCGACCAGCGCCTTGCCACCCGGAGGTTCCATCATTGCGGCGGCCACGTCGCACGACGCGATGATCGAATACTGCGGCGACGTCGAAGTGTGCATCAGGTAGGCTTCGTTGAACGAATCGCGATCCAGCTTTACGGTTTCCGAATCGTTGATCAGGATTTGCGAGGCCTGCGACAGACCTGCCAGCAACTTGTGCGTCGATTGCGTGGCGACGATGATGGATTCCTTGGCTGGCGGCGTATCCTTGCTGATTGCGTGCATGTTGTTGTAAAACTCATGGAACGCAGCATGCGGCAGCCAAGCTTCGTCAAACAGCAGCGTGTCGATCTTGCCGTCCAGCAGTTTCTTGATGGTTTCGACGTTATACACTACGCCGTCGTAAGTCGATTGCGTGATCGTCAGAATGCGCGGGTTCTTGTTCTTTGCTTCGCGCGCAAACGGGTTGGCCTCGATCTTTTTCTTGATGTTCTCCGGCGAAAATTCTTCCAGCGGAATCGGGCCGATGATGCCGAGATGATTTCGGGTCGGCATCAGGAATACCGGAATCGCACCGGTCATGATGATCGCGTGTAGCACCGACTTGTGGCAGTTCCGGTCAACGACGACGATATCCCCGGGCGCGACCGTCGAATGCCAGACGATCTTGTTCGAGGTTGACGTGCCGTTGGTCACGAAATAACAATGATCGGCGTTGAAAATGCGAGCCGCGTTGCGTTCGCTGGCCTCGACCGGCCCGGTGTGATCCAGCAACTGACCGAGTTCCTCGACTGCGTTGCAGACATCGGCGCGCAACATGTTTTCACCGAAAAACTGGTGGAACATCTGTCCAATCGGCGATTTCAGGAAGGCGACGCCGCCGGAGTGGCCGGGGCAGTGCCACGAATACGAACCGTCCTGTGCATAATGCATCAGCGCGCGGAAGAACGGCGGCGCCAGTCCGTCAAGGTAGGACTTCGCTTCGCGAATGATGTGGCGCGCGACGAATTCCGGTGTGTCTTCATACATATGGATGAAGCCGTGCAGTTCGCGCAGGATGTCATTCGGAATATGTCGCGAGGTGCGCGTTTCGCCATACAGGTAAATCGGGATGTCGGCATTGCGGGCACGGATTTCTTCCACAAAACTGCGCAGCGATTTTAACGCGCTGTCGACTTCCTGCTGGGTTCCGCCGCCGAAATCCTCGTCGTCGATCGACAGGATGAAAGCCGACGCGCGCGACTGTTGTTGCGCGAACTGCGACAGGTCGCCGTAACTGGTAACCCCCAGCACCTGCATGCCTTCTTCCTCGATGGCATTGGCCAGTGCGCGGATGCTCAGGCCGGAACTGTTTTCCGAACGAAAATCTTCATCGATGATAACGATGGGAAAGCGGAATTTCATCGCGGTTTCCTATAAAAACGGTTTGCAGGAAAAAGCGCTTTGCCGGTTGAAACGTCAACTGCATGCACGCCGGAAAAAATGGATTTTCGCAGAAATGAGGCGGCATTGGGGAAAAATGCCATAAAAATGCTGCAATCTCGTTACATTTTATCTAATCGTCCCAAGCGGCTGGTCATTTTTCTCTTTTTCGCTTGTAAGTGACAAATTGCATGTACATACCGGCAGCTGCGCCTCCCGGCTTGCCGGTCATTTTACTGGAGGCGACGAACTTGCGTCCTTCACGCTGCCGTTCCCAGTGTTCTTCGGGAATCGGCGGGAATACAGTGTCCGACTCGAACAGCGGGAACAGCCGGCAGTTCGGGTGGCAATCCTGGATTTCGGTCAGGTAAATCTCGTCGGCAATGTCGATCGCCTGCCGATACAGTTCGCCGCCACCGATAACAAACACCCGTTTTTCGCCCCGTACCGTTTCCAGCGCCGCGTCGAGAGAGTGCGCCACGACACACTGCGGCGCCTCAAACAGCGGGTTGCGCGTCACTACGATGTTCCGACGTTTCGGCAATGGTTTGCAGCCGATCGCTTCGAAGGTCTTGCGCCCCATGATCACCGTATGGCCGGTTGTCACTCTGCGGAAGAAGCGCAGATCTCTCGGCATGTGCCAGGGCATTTTGTTGTCGCTGCCGATGGTGCCGTCTGGGCCAACGGCGGCGATGAGCGCCAATCTGGTTTTCATGTCTGCAGTCATTCCGATGCTAAAACTGTTCGTCCGGGCGCAGGTAACGCCATTGCCCGGCGGGCAAATTGCCAAGGGTAACCTTGCCGATGCGGATACGCTTCAGCCCGACGACCTTGAGTCCGACTGCTTCGCACATGCGTCGTATCTGGCGTTTCTTGCCTTCCTTCAGCACGAAACGCAGTTGATCGTCATTTTGCCACTGTACCCTGGCTGGTTGCAGTGCTTTGCCGTCGAGCGACAAGCCGTGGTTCAGCAGTTTCAGTTGGGCATCCGGCAGGCGTCCGGGTTTAGTGTACTTGACGCGTACCAGATATTCCTTCTCGATGTCGGAATCCTGGCCGATCAGGTGTTTCGCGACGCGCCCGTCCTGCGTCAGTACCAGAAGACCGACCGAGTCGATGTCGAGACGTCCAGCCGGTACTAGGCTCCTCAGCTGTTTCGG
>JAYFNP010000209.1:0-2113 GCA_034933385.1 Burkholderiaceae bacterium
TCGATGATATGCCCACGGAAAATGTCGACAGTGCGCTTGATTTCTTCGCGTTCCTTGCCAACCGCACGTACCTTGATCAGCATCAGTTCGCGTTCAATGTACGAACCATCGGTCAGATCGACCACCTTCACGATTTCGATCAGCCGGTTCAGGTGCTTGGTGATCTGTTCGATCACGTCATCGGAACCGCGCGTCACGACCGTCAGACGCGACAGCGTCGGGTCTTCGGTCGGTGCCACGGTCAGCGTTTCGATATTGTAGCCGCGTGCGGCAAACAGGCTGACCACGCGGGACAGCGCGCCCGCTTCGTTTTCTACCAGTGCAGAGATGATGTGCCGCATGTCAAAGATCCTCCGATCCCAAAAGCATTTGCGAAAGCCCCATGCCCGCCTTGACCATCGGCCAGACATTTTCCTCAGGGTCGGTGAGGAAATTGAGGAAAACCAGCTTGTCCTTCATCGCAAACGCCTCTTTCAGCGCACCTTCAACATCGGCGGGATTTTCGATTTTCATGCCGACGTGACCGTAAGACTCGACCAGCTTGGTAAAGTCCGGCAGCGAATCGACATACGATTCCGAATAACGCGACTCGTAATCCAGCCGTTGCCACTGGCGCACCATGCCGAGCACACCGTTGTTGAGCATGACGATCTTCGGCGTGAAGTGGTACTGCTTGCAAGTCGCCAGCTCCTGGATGTTCATCTGAATCGAACCTTCGCCGGTAATGCAGGCGACCGTCGCATCAGGGTTGGCCATCTGCACACCCATCGCGAACGGTAGGCCGACGCCCATCGTCCCCAGCCCGCCGGAATTGAACCAGCGGCGCGGCTTGTCGAACGGGTAGTATTGCGCCGCCCACATCTGGTGCTGACCGACGTCCGAACAGATGAACGCATCGCCCTTGGTGACTTCCCACAGCTTCTGCACCACATATTGCGGCTTGATGATCTTGTCCGTCTGGGTGAATTTCAGGCATTCCTTCTGGCGCCATTCGTTGATCTGCTTCCACCAGTTGGCCAAAGCGGTCGCGTTCGGCTTTGCATTAGCCGAATCGAGCTGCGCATGGAATTCCTTGAGCACGTCCTTGACGCCGCCGACAATCGGGATGTCCACCTTGACGCGCTTCGAAATTGACGACGGGTCGATGTCGATGTGGATGATCTTGCGCGGGAACGAAGAGAAATGCGCGGTATTGCCGATCACACGGTCATCGAAGCGTGCACCGATGGCAATCAGCACATCACAATTCTGCATTGCCATGTTGGCTTCATAGGTGCCATGCATGCCGGGCATGCCAACGTATTTGTCGCTCGACGCGCGATAGCCTCCCAGCCCCATCAACGTATTGCAGCAGGGAAAACCGAGGCGGTCGACCAGCTTGTTCAGTTCTTCGGCTGCGTTCGCCAGGATGACGCCGCCGCCGGTGTAAATCATCGGGCGCTCTGCCTGCAGCAGCATTTGCACCGCCTTGCGGATTTGACCAGTATGCCCCTTATCGATCGGCTTGTACGAACGCATTTCGATCTCTTTCGGGTAGTCGTACAAACCAGTCAGCATGCTGACGTCCTTCGGAATGTCGACCAGCACCGGGCCCGGACGTCCGGTAGCTGCAATATAAAAAGCCTTTTTGATTGTCAGCGCCAGATCCCTGACGTCCTTGACGAGGAAATTGTGCTTGACGCACGGACGCGTAATGCCAACTGCATCGCATTCCTGAAAGGCGTCCTGGCCGATGGCCTGAGTTGATACCTGACCGGAAATGACCACCATCGGAATGGAGTCCATGTATGCGGTTGCCAGACCGGTGACGGCGTTGGTCACGCCTGGCCCGGAAGTCACGATGGCGACGCCCGTCTTGCCCGAACTGCGGGAATACGCGTCTGCAGCATGGATAGCCGCCTGTTCATGTCTTACCAAAATGTGGCGGAATTTGTCCTGCTTGTAAATTGCATCGTAGATATAAAGAACCGCACCGCCCGGGTAGCCGAACACATGTTCGACCCCTTCATCGGCCAAACAGCGCACCAGAATCTCTGCGCCTGTCATTTCTAAACTCATAACACCCATTCCTTTCAAGGTCCATTGGAAATTGATCGGATGCTCTCTCCTGGCG
>JAYFNP010000210.1:0-10931 GCA_034933385.1 Burkholderiaceae bacterium
GTATGGTTCATTGCGCTTAAATGTGCGCCCACCACTTTTTGCAGCCGAGACTGGTCGAGAGCCGCCAGAATTTCCGCCGAAGCCTGGTTGGACAAATGTCCGAAGGCACTGCTGATGCGGCGCTTCAGCCTTGGCGGATAACGCGAATCCGCCAGCATCTGCGGATCATGATTGCACTCCAGCACCAACCCATCACAAGCGTTCAACGCCTGCATCATGTAGGGAGTGGATTGACCGGCGTCGGTCAATACACCTAGCTTGAATTGACCATTGGTCACGTGGTATTGCAACGGTTCACGCGCATCGTGCGGCACCGTATACGGCGTCAATTGCAAATCACCGACGGCAAAAGGAGTGCCATCGCGGCAGAAATGCACGTCGATGTCATGGCTCGCATTAAGCACCTCTTGGTAGGTGCCGAAACTCATCCAGACAGGAAGCTGATAACGTCGCGCCAGCCCGAATACACCGCCGACATGATCTTGGTGCTCATGCGTCACGACAATCGCGGACAGATCCGTTGCCGACACGCCGAGTTTGGCCAAACGCCGTTCGGTTTCACGAATGCTGAAGCCACAATCGAGCATGACGGTCGTCGTCGTCAGACCGGAAGAAGCCGAAATCAGCAGCGCATTACCCGCGCTGCCGCTGCCGAGACTGGCAAATTTCACGCTGTAACTCGAAAAAACACGGCACGGACTATGCTATTCACTGCCACGTCGTCAGCAATGCGCGAACGTGGCAGACATGAGCGACGGCATCCGTACTACTTGAGCTGCTCTTGCAACAGCGACAGAATCTTGTCGCCAACTGCCGATTTTTCCGGATGGCCGTTATTGTCCAGAACGCTTACGCGGCATGACGTATCCACTGATTGGACAGAGATACGATAACGCTGTGCAGTCTTGCCCTTGTCGCTCGATCCCCATGTGAACATCCTGGAAAGGAAGCCCGTTTCAGCTGCCTTGCTCTTGTCATTCGCGTCATCGCCGACAAAACGCACATAGTACAGGCCCTTGGAACGGTCACGGTCTTCGACGGTAAATCCGACCCGATCCAAAGCCAGCCCGACACGACGCCAGGCGCGATCGAAACCCTCATTGACTTCAACATATTTCCCCTTGACGAGGTTGGCTGTCTGCGCACGCGACACGGATTTTGCTGTAGCCACGGCTTTGGCACGCTCGCTGTCCATACCGAGACGCACCATCAAGCGGGAAAGAAATTCTGCCTCCAATTCCGGATCGGACGGACGCGCTGTCCAAACTGTAGTTGCCTTGTCAACGCCAACCAATTCTTCCTGCGCACCGCGGTGGCTGATATAAATCTCGGTCGAGCCATTGGCACCACGCTCCAGACGGGTACGGAACTTGTCGCGTTCGCCGGTCGAATACAATGAATCGAGAACCTTGCCCAAGGTTTTACGCAACAGATCCTGCGGAATCTTGGCGCGATTTTCAGCCCAGTCGGTTTCCATCACACCGACTTCCGGCTGCTCAACATTGATCAGGAAACCGGAATCCTGCCAGAAATCCTTAATCTGCGGCCAAAGCACTTCAGGTGACCGCTTGACCACTAGCCAGCGCTGGTTGCCAGCGCGCTCGATGCGCATGTCGTTCCTACCGGAAGAGGCGACTTCCAGTTTGCTGGAAGCGGGCTGAGTTGCCTGCTGTTGGTTATATGCCGACGCTGTCATCGTACCCGTACTCGGGATGACATATCGGTTGTCGCGCTGCAATTGTGTCAGGTCTGGTGGTACTTCCAATCTCGGTGTAGACGATTTGGCGGCGCTTTTGTAATCGATCCGGTCGGCTTCCATCAGCGAACTAAAAGAACTGCAACCAGCCAAAACAAACAGTGACAAACCGCAAAGGAATCCATTTGAGACAATGTTACGTTGAGCCATCACTCATCCCTGCAATAATCAGTTTCATTTCAATGGGGCCTGTAGCCCAAAACCGGCCAACCAGCCAATTTCTGCCAACCAACGTTACAACAGCCCCGACTCGCGCATCGCCGCACGAACCGTATCGTGATATGCGGCGGCTAGCGGAACCAGCGGCAGGCGGATCCCGGACGGAATCTTGCCCAACTGGTTCATCGCCCATTTTACCGGCACAGGATTCGGTTCGACGAACAGTTTCTGGTGCAACGGAAGCATGCGGTTGTTTATCGCCACAGCCTTGGCAACTTCACCATTCATCGCCGCAGCACACAAGTCATGCATCGCGTGCGGCGCCATGTTGGCCACAACGGAAATGTTCCCCTTGGCGCCGCAAAACATCAGCGCCATGGCGGTTGCATCGTCGCCGGAATAAACGGAAAACGATTTCGGTGCAAGCCGGATCAGATCGCAGCCGCGCGCGATATTGCCGGTGGCATCCTTGACACCGACGATGCCCGGCACCTGCGTCAGACGCAAAATGGTTTCATTCGACATGTCGGTCACGGTACGACCAGGGACGTTGTACAGGATGGCCGGCAAATCGACCGCTTCAGCAATCTTGCGGAAATGCTGGTAGATGCCTTCCTGCGTCGGCCGGTTGTAGTACGGCACGACGAGAAGCGAAGCATCAGCACCGACTTTCCTTGCATAGTGCGTCAGTTCAATCGCTTCCTGCGTCGAATTCCCGCCAGTACCGGCAATAATCGGGATACGTTTGTTGGTATGCTCGACTGCAACGCGAATCAGTTCGCAATGCTCCTCGACGGTAACTGTCGGCGACTCGCCGGTCGTTCCAACAATAACAATCGCATCCGTTCCTTCCTCGATGTGCCAGTCAATCAGCTTGCGCAGACAAGGCAGGTCAATACTGCCGTCCGCATGCATCGGGGTGACGATGGCTACTATGCTGCCCTTTATCATGGTAATTCAACATCAAATAATGAGTGGAAACCTGATTGTAGCGGATACAGCGCCGAATGGGCAGTTTTGTCGAAATATTCATCCACATGCCCATGACGGCTTATCGCGGCAACGCGGACTGCCCCATCAGGAACTCATCCACGGCACGCGCGCACTGGCGTCCTTCGCGAATCGCCCAAACCACCAGCGACTGACCACGGCGCATGTCGCCTGCGGCGAAGACCTTGTCGACTGATGTACGATAGCTGCGCGCGCCGTCGGTATCTGCCTTGGCATTTCCACGGCCATCGCGTTCGACCCCGAAAGCCTCGAGCACCTGACGTACCGGCGAGGCAAAACCCATCGCCAACAGCACCAGGTCTGCGCGCAATTCCATTTCCGAATCCGGAATCTCTTCAAATTTCCCGCCCTGCCACTTGACGCGGCTGGCAATCAATTTGGTCACTTTGCCGCCTTTACCCTCGAAGCGTTTGGACGCTACCGCCCACTCGCGATCACCGCCCTCTTCCAGCGAAGATGAAGTACGCAGTTTCTTGGGCCAATATGGCCATACCAACGGTTTGTCTTCAGTTACCGGAGGATGGGGATTCAGCTCGATCTGAATGATGCTGGCGGCCCCCTGGCGATGCGACACACCGACACAATCAGAGCCGGTATCGCCACCGCCAATGATCACCACATGTTTCCCTGTCGCGGACAGCTGTTTCTTGAGCTTGTCACCGGCGTTAACCTTGTTTTGCTGGTGCAGGAATTCCATTGCGAAATGAACACCCTGCAATTCGCGTCCTGGCACGGGCAGATCACGCGCCTGTTCCGATCCGCCAGCGAGAATGACCGCATCGAATTCCTGATGCAAAGTTTCGGGGGAAATCGTTTCCTTCGAATAATTTGCAATTTTCTCCGGAAAATCCTTGCCAACCAGCACACTGGTGCGGAAAACAACCCCTTCTGCTTTCATCTGCTCGATGCGGCGGTCAATATGACTCTTTTCCAGTTTGAAATCCGGAATGCCATAGCGCAGCAACCCGCCCAGACGCTCGTTTTTCTCAAAAACGGTCACATCATGCCCAGCGCGTGCCAGTTGCTGCGCGGCGGCCAGGCCGGACGGGCCGGAACCGACGATGGCCACCTTCTTTCCGGTCTTGACGGCTGCCGGTCGTGGAACAACCCAGCCGTTCTCCCATGCCTTGTCAATGATGTAGTGCTCAATGGATTTGATGCCGACCGGCTGCTCGTTGATATTCAACGTGCAAGCAGCTTCACATGGTGCCGGACAAACACGACCGGTAAATTCTGGAAAATTGTTGGTCGAATGCAAAATTTCCAATGCAGCCTGCACTTTGCCGTGATACACAAGATCATTCCAGTCGGGAATGATATTGTTGACCGGACAACCGTTATTGCAAAACGGGACGCCGCAGTTCATGCAACGCGCGCCCTGGATTTTTGCCTCGTCGTCCGTCAGGCGCAACACGAATTCCTTGTAATTCTTGACGCGCTCAGCCGGCGACAAATGCGCCTCTTCCTGCCGCTGGTATTCCATGAAACCGGTGATTTTACCCATACCCTTACCTCTGACTTGTCTGTCCCGCAGCCTGCGGGAAATTCGTAAACGTGAAAACTGATGCGATTAGGCTGCTTCTGCGTTTTCCTGTTTGGCGCTTAATTCGAGCAAAGCACGCCGATACTCGTGCGGAAACACCTTCACGAAACGTTCCCGGCTGTTGGACCAATCATCGAGTAGCTTGCGCGCCCGACCGCTGCCGGTATAGCGGAAATGACGTTCGATCATGCGCTTCAGGATTACTTCGTCGGTCTCATGCTCTCCGCCCCGGATCTCGCTGTGCCAGATGGCTTGATCAACCTTCTTTTCTTGCTCTGCACTGGTCAGCACCGGTTCCAGATCGACCATCGACTGGTTACAGTAATTCGTGAATACACCGTCCGGATCGTAGATGTAAGCGATACCTCCCGACATGCCTGCGGCGAAGTTTCGACCAGTTGCACCCAACACAGCAACCGTACCGCCCGTCATGTACTCGCAGCCATGATCGCCGGCGCCCTCAACGACTGCGGTCGCGCCGGAATTGCGCACGGCGAAGCGTTCCCCAGCCACCCCGTTGAAGAAGGCTTCCCCGGCAATCGCTCCATACAGCACGGTATTGCCGATAATGATATTTTCGGCCGCCCGGCCGCGGAATTCGGTGTTTGGCCGGACGATGATACGGCCACCAGACAGGCCCTTCCCGACATAGTCGTTGCCTTCCCCCACCAAATCCAACGTCACCCCATGTGCAAGGAACGCACCGACCGACTGTCCTGCCGTACCCTCTAACTGGATGTGAATCGTATCGTTCGGCAAGCCGGCATGGCCGTAGCGCTTCGCCACTTCACCGGACAACATCGCTCCGACTGTACGGTTGACATTCCGGATCGGGGAAATGAAGGAAATCTTTTCGCCCTTTTCCAGCGCCACCTTGGCTTGCGCAATCAGCTTGTGATCCAGCGCTTTTTCAAGTCCATGCTCTTGTTGCTCGGTATGTTTCTTCAATATACCTGGAACTACCACCGGATCATGGAATATGCGGCTGAAATCGAGTCCCTGATTCTTCCAGTGCAGAATCGCTTTGCTCTTATCAAGCAAATCGACGCGGCCGATCAAGTCATCGTAGGTTCGCACACCCAGTTGCGCCATTATCTGGCGCAACTCCTCGGCAACAAAGAAGAAGTAATTGACCACGTGCTCCGGTTTGCCCGCAAATTTTGCACGCAATACCGGATCCTGCGTCGCCACACCAACCGGGCAAGTATTCAGGTGACATTTGCGCATCATGATGCAGCCTTCGACCACCAGCGGTGCAGTGGCGAAACCAACTTCATCCGCCCCTAGGATCGCAGCGATCGCGACATCGCGCCCAGTTTTCACCTGACCGTCTACCTGTACGCGAATGCGCCCACGCAGATTGTTCAGGACGAGGGTCTGCTGCGTTTCTGACAAACCCAGTTCCCACGGCGTTCCGGTATGTTTGATCGATGACAGAGGGGAAGCGCCGGTACCACCATCGTAACCGGAAATCACCACATGATCCGCCTTCGCCTTCGAAACGCCGGCAGCCACCGTACCAACACCAACTTCGGAAACCAGTTTGACCGAAACGGATGCCTTCGGATTAACATTTTTCAGATCGTGAATCAATTGCGCCAGATCCTCGATCGAATAAATGTCATGGTGCGGCGGCGGCGAGATCAGGCCGACACCCGGCACCGAGAACCGCAGCTGAGCAATATATTCCGACACCTTTGCGCCAGGCAGCTGACCGCCTTCGCCCGGTTTCGCTCCCTGCGCCATCTTGATCTGAATCTGGTCGGCAGAATTGAGGTACTGTGCAGTAACACCGAACCGACCGGATGCCACCTGCTTGATTCTCGACCGAAGCGAATCACCTTCTTGCAGCGGAATTTCGGCAGCAACCCGGTCACGGCCGAGAATCGAGGCCAGCGTCTCGCCCTGACCGATGCGGATGCCACGCTGTTCGTTTACGTAACGTAGCGGATCCTCGCCGCCTTCGCCGGTATTCGATTTGCCACCCAGCCGGTTCATCGCCACGGCCAGTGTCGCGTGCGCTTCGGTACTGATCGAACCAAGCGACATCGCGCCGGTGGTGAAGCGCTTGACGATTTCTTTTGCCGGCTCGACGTCGTCGAGCGGAATCGCCTTGGACGGATCGATTCTGAACTCGAACAAGCCGCGCAAGCTCATGTGCCGACGCGACTGGTCGTTGACCAGCAATGCAAATTCCTTGTAAGTGCTAAAACTGTTGGCGCGTGCCGAGTGTTGCAGTTTCGCAATGACATCCGGTGTATACATGTGCTCTTCGCCGCGCATGCGAAACGCATATTCTCCGCCCGCATCCAGCGCGTTGGCCAGCACCATGTCATCGCCAAAAGCCAGCTGATGCAGCCGAACCGCTTCTTCTGCCACGTCGAACACGCCGATACCTTCGATGTTCGTTGCGGTACCTTTGAAATACTTTTCCACCAGGTCGCTGTTCAAGCCAACTGCTTCGAAAATCTGTGCCCCACAATACGACATGTAGGTCGAAATGCCCATCTTCGACATAACCTTCAGCAAACCCTTGTTCACCGCCTTGATGAAATTCGCCTGCGCTTTTTCTGCGGTCAAATCCGGCGTCAGTTCGACAGCGATATCCGCCAACGTTTCCAACGCTAGATAGGGATGCACGGCTTCGGCGCCATAACCGGCCAGCAGCGCAAAGTGGTGGGTTTCACGTGCCGAACCGGTCTCGACCACCAGGCCGGTTGACGCACGCAGTCCCTTGACCACCAGATGCTGATGCACCGCGGAAGTGGCCAGCAATGCGGGAATCGCCACCTTGTTCGCATTCACCATGCGATCGGAAACGATCAGGATATTGTGTCCCGAATTCACCGCATCGACTGCCTCGGCACACAACGACGCCAACCTGGCTTCGATGCCTTCCTTGCCCCAGGCAACCGGGTAACTGATATCAAGCGTGTACGATTTGAATTTGCCATTGGTATACGTGCTGATGTTATGCACGGTCGCCATGTCGGCAATGTCCAGAACCGGTTGCGACACCACCAGCCGCATCGGCGGATTGATATTGTTCGTATCCAGCAAATTGGGTTTCGGACCAATGAACGACACCAGCGACATCACCATTTCCTCGCGAATCGGATCAATCGGCGGGTTGGTCACCTGTGCGAACAGCTGTTGAAAGTAGCTATACAGCGTCTTGAGCTTGCTAGAGATAACCGCCAGAGGCGCGTCGTTGCCCATTGAGCCAATCGATTCCTCGCCGTTCATGGCCATCGGCGGCAGCAGTAGCTTGACGTCTTCCTGGGTATAGCCGAAAGCCTGTTGCCGATCGAGCAGCGGGATATCCGATTTTTCCGATTCTGCCGGGCGCTTGATTTCATCCAGACGGATGCGCACCGAATCAATCCATGCCTTGTACGGCTTCGCATTCGCGTAAGTCGCCTTGATTTCCTTGTCATCAATGATGCGCCCGGCTTCCAGGTCGATCAGGAACATCTTGCCCGGTTGCAAGCGCCACTTCTGGATGATCCTCGACTCTGGAATCGGCAACACGCCGGCCTCCGATGCCATCAGCACCAGATCATCGTCGGTAACGATATAACGCGACGGACGCAGGCCGTTGCGATCAAGCGTACCGCCAATATGACGACCGTCAGTGAACGCCATCGCCGCCGGGCCGTCCCACGGCTCCATCATCGCGGCATGGTATTCGTAAAAGGCGCGGCGGTTTTCATCCATCAAATTGTGGTTTTCCCACGCTTCCGGAATCATCATCATCATCGCCTGCGCGATCGGATAACCGGCCATCACCAATAATTCGAGCACGTTGTCGAAACAGGCGGTGTCCGACTGACCTTCATAAATCAGCGGGTACAGCTTTTTCAGATCATCGCCCAGCACGGCCGACTGCATCACGCCGACGCGCGCACGCATCCAGTTGTAATTCCCTTTGACTGTATTGATTTCGCCGTTATGCGCGATCAAGCGATACGGATGGGCGAGCGGCCACTCCGGAAAAGTATTGGTCGAGAAACGCTGATGCACCATCGCCAGCGCAGAAACGCAGCGCGGGTCTTTCAGGTCTTTGTAATAGAGGTCAACCTGGCTCGCCAGCAACAGGCCTTTGTAGACGATCGTGCGTGCCGACATCGACGGCACGAAAAATTCATTGCCATGCTTGAGGTTCATCGCCTGGATCGCATGACCGGAAGATTTGCGGATCACGTACAGTTTGCGTTCCAGTGCATCGGTCACCATGATATCGGCGCCACGGCCGATGAAAATCTGGCGAATGACCGGTTCTTTTTCGCGTACGGTCGGCGACATCGGCATTTCCGCGTCTACCGGCACGTCACGCCAGCCCAGAACGACCTGGCGTTCTGACCTGATCGCACGTTCTATTTCCTGTTCGCAGGCAATCCGGGACGCTTGTTCCTTCGGCAGGAAAATCATGCCGACGCCATATTCGCCCGGTGGCGGCAAAGTCACGCCCTGCTTGGCCATCTCTTCGCGATAGAACTGATCGGGAATCTGGATCAGGATGCCCGCGCCATCGCCCATCAGCTTGTCTGCACCAACGGCGCCCCGATGATCGAGATTCTTCAGAATCAGCAAACCCTGCTCGACGATCGAGTGGCTTTTCTTGCCTTTAATGTTGGCGATAAACCCGACGCCGCACGCGTCATGTTCGTTGGCCGGGTTGTACAAACCTTGCTCATCCATAAGTATTCTCCACTGCCGAAAAGGAAATCAGCATTGCAGAATAATCCAGCACCTATAATATTTCAAGGACAATAAATGGGGTCAGAGTAGATTTAATGCGCAAGAATTATCTTCTCTAAAAAAATAGGGACACAACAATGTTTCCTCACGATAATTTCCGAGCCTGCTTCCTGGAATAATACGACAAGGCCTCTTCTTGGCTGGTCGACCCGGTTAGTCATCCAATGAAAGACGAATTTCATCGGTCTGCTCCCGCTTCATCGGTCGCCCGCGTTTTCCGGGGCGCACCCGTCGGTTAGTTCGCTTTTCGAGGGCGATCTTGAATTGTTCCGAACCAAGGACCAATCCCTTTTGCACCGCCTGTTTAAGCGTTGCTTCCTCTTCCACCGAAAGCGCCTGAGCCATTAAAGCCTTGTAGGCAGCTTCGCGCTCGAATGGCGTGTTTCCCAGCGCCCAATATAACGAATGATCCGAAATCAATGAATCCGATTTATCCCCAATGTGATGCGCATAACTGGACCAGGGGTATTCTGCCGGCGCGGAAACCAAACCAGCACGCACCGGATTCATTTCAATATACCGGCTGCACAGGAGGAAGTATTGTTCTGACTCAATAATCGAGGTTTTGAAGCGCCCTTGCCATAAGGTACCGGTTCGTCCGTATTTGCGGTTGAAATACGGAACGTAATACCGCCCCACCCACTGCATCATGCGCGCCAGCCCCGACTCATCCGATGGGGTCGCCAGCAAATGCAAGTGATTGCCCATCAACACATAAGCATGAATCGCCACCTTGAATTGGCGCGATGCCTCACACAACCAGCCAAGGAAGGCCTGATAATCCGCAGCATCGTGAAAAATCGGCTGCCGATCATTGCCGCGTTGCATCACATGGTGGGGCTGGTTCGAAATCACAAGTCGGGAAGTTCTGGCCATAGCGAATAAAAAGGTAAGTAGTATCAATAGAGCGCACGACACATACGCCCACAAAATTTGACTCCGACCCCATTTTATCACCCAATTTCACAATTTTGACATCAATCAAAATCCCCACCTGCCGTTTGCTTATGCTTTGAACATCAGGTGATTGTCAATTCATCCACTAAGTCTTGACGGGGACGCGGATTAAATCCGCGCGCTATCTGATTGTCACATTGACACACAAAGGAGAATAACCATGGCCAGAAATTTAATGCGTTTTAACCCATTCGGGGATATCGCCCGTTTTGAACCGATGAAAGGCTTCGAGGATATGTTCAAGGATTTTCGGCTGATGCCGTCGTGGGGTTCGATGGAAGCCGAGCCGCGCATCAAAATTGACGTGACGGAAAACGATAGCGCCTACCAGGTAAAAGCCGACATCCCGGGCGTCAACAAGGATGACATCAAGGTCACAATCGATGGCAATCAGGTGTCCATCAATGTCGAAGTCAAAAAGGAAAAGGAAGAGAAGAAGGAAGGTAATGTCATCCGCTCCGAACGTTATTACGGCCAGCAGTACCGTAGCTTCACGCTGGCGCAGGATGTGGACGAGGCGAAAGCCGAGGCAAAGTACAACAACGGTGTGCTGGAATTGAGCCTGCCTAAAAAAGCAGGGACGGCCAGCAAGCAGATTGCCATCAGTTGACCAACCTGCGGGTAACGCCGTAAGGCAATGTTGGCGCGTCCTTATCGCTGCACCGCGCAAGAATCAAATTGATAGGGTATATGGGGGAATAACCCATTTTGGCCCGATATTTTGCGGGCGAATTAATATACTAC
>JAYFNP010000211.1:0-2654 GCA_034933385.1 Burkholderiaceae bacterium
AGCGCGTACCGTATGAAATCGCGACCAGGCTGTCGATCCCTGGACTGAACCCGCAGGCGGCGGTACGCTATCGCGGCCTCGACATTGGCAAGGTGGATGCGATTGCATTCGATCCGCAATCCCCGGGACAGATTCTGATCAACCTCAGTATCGATCCGAACACGCCGATCACCCAGTCGACCTATGCGGTGCTCGGTTACCAGGGCGTGACCGGCATCGCCTATGTGCAGCTCGACGACGATGGCAGCCAGCCGACGCTCGTTCCCAGCTCCAAGGACAAGGTCGCGCGCATCAACATGCGCCCCAGTCTGTATGACAACCTGCAAGCTGGCGGCCTGGAACTGCTGGATAAAACGCGCATACTGGCCGAACAGCTGAACGCACTGCTGGCAGAACCGAACCGCAAGGTGATGCTGGATGCGTTCCACGATGTCAGCCGGGCAGCAAAACAGATCGAAACCATTCCGAAACAGCTGGAACCGACGCTGACCCAATTGCCGGGCATGGCCAATGAAACCCGGCAGGCGATGGCGTCAGTGGCTGCGCTGTCGAAAGAAATCGGCGAATTGAGCCGCAACGTGAATGCCGAGACGCTGCCAAAGATCAACCGGTTGACCGGCGAATTGCGCACCACGGTCCAGTCGCTGAACCATACCGTCGATCAAATCAACCGGCAACCGCACAGTCTGTTGTTCGGCTCGCCCGGCATTGCGCCGGGACCGGGTGAGAGCGGCTTTGCCACGCCAGGAGGAACAAAATGAAAAAACTGCCGCACTTCCTGTTTGCCCTGCTGGCCGTTCTGGTCATGTCATGGCTGTCCGGTTGCGTCACGCGTCTGCCGCAGGCGCAATATGACTTCGGCCCGCTGCGCGCCTTGCCGCTCGACAAACCGGCGGCCTTGCCGCCGGTCAGGATCGCCGACGTCGATGCGCCGACCTGGCTCAGCGGCAACCAGATGTCGTTCCGGCTGGCGTATGCCAACGAACAGCAAGTCCGGCCGTATGCCGCCAATCAGTGGAACATGCCGCCGGCGCAACTGTTCGGACAACGCCTGAAAGCGCGCATCGCCGAAGCGGGCGGCGTGGTGCTGTCGGCCACCGGCGGTGCCAGCCAATTACCGCTGGTGCGCATCGAAATGGATGACTTCATCCAGATCTTCGACAACGAAACCAGCAGCTGGACACGGATTGCCGTGCGGGCATCGATTTTCGATGGCCGCACTTTGCTGGCGCAAAAGACTTTTGTTCGTGACTGGCCGGCACCCACGCCGGATGCTGCCGGCGGCGCGCGCGCGCTGGCGGATGCCAGCGACGCCGTCATCGGCGAGCTGATGCTGTGGCTGGCGGCGCAACCGCTGAAACGATAATGCCGCCAACCACCGCAACGACCATTTCCCGCGCGACGTATTTTTTCCGCGCCAGCCTGCTGGTATACCTGCTGCTGATCGTCTATGCCAGCTGGTATCCGTTTTCCGGCTGGCGCGATACCGGCGTATCGCCGCTGGCGTATGTCACCGCGCCCTGGCCGCGTTACTGGACGGGATTCGATCTTGCCACCAATGTTGCCGCCTATGTGCCGCTCGGGGCGCTGGCGGTATTCGCGCTGCACCCGAAAGTGCGGGGCTGGCATGCCGCGTTGATCGCGCTGGCCAGTTGCACCGCGTTGTCGCTGCTGATGGAAGCAGTGCAGACCTTCCTGCCAACCCGCGTGGCTTCGAATCTGGATCTGATGACCAACACCACCGGCGCAGCGGTCGGCGCTGCTGCTGGCGTATTGCTGGCGCCCAGTTTCCTGGCGCAAGGGCGTTTCCACCAGCTGGCGCAACGCTGGTTCCGCCCGGATTCCAGCCGCGCCCTGATCGTGCTGGCGCTATGGCCACTGGCGCAGATTTTCCCGCAATCCTGGCTGTTCGGCCATGGCCAGCTGCTGCCCATCCTGTCCGGCTGGCTTTCCAGCCTGCTGGACGAATCGGTCAACCTGGGCGCGTTGCTGCGCCAGCTGCTCCGGCTGAACATCGACCGATCCTGGCAGTACTGGCTGCTGGAAACCATCATTACCGCCTGCGGACTGACCGGCGCGCTGCTCGCACTGTTGTGCCTGCTGCGCCGCAGTGCGCCAAGGATGATGCTGACAGCCGCCTTGCTGGCGCTGGCGATCGGCATCAAAACGCTGGCGATCGCGCTGCTGTTCGCACCGGAAAACGCGTTCGTCTGGCTGACGCCGGGCGCGCTGTGCGGCGTGCTGATCGGCATGATGATGGTTTCCGGGCTGGCGTTTGCGCCGGCCATCGTGCAGCGCCGGCTGGCCGCCATCGCGCTGCTGATCAATCTGGCGGTCGTCAACCTGACGCCGGCGAATCATTACTTCATCGCCACCCTGGAAGCCTGGTCGCAAGGCAAATTCCTGAATTTCAACGGCGCCGCGCAATTCCTGGCGTTGTGCTGGCCGCTGCTGGCGTTGTATTTCCTGTTGCAGCAATTGCATCATCCAGCACTGAATGAATAACCACGGCGGCCAGCCGTCGACCGGGCTGCCGGTGTATCATGGCTGTCCCGCTGTGACATCCTTTTCAGGAGTGGATCATGAGCAAGAAAACGGCGATCGGGCATCACCTGTTCTTTTGCGCGCACCAGCGCGACCGCGGTGAATGCTGC
>JAYFNP010000212.1:0-9989 GCA_034933385.1 Burkholderiaceae bacterium
CGGCATCGACGATTTGCTGAAGAATGCCGATCATGCAATGTTCGCCGCCAAGAAAAAAGGTCGCAACCGCTTCAATTATTTCACTCCGTCGATGCAGGAAAAAGCGCAAAACCGGATAGCGCTGATAAACGACTTGCGCGCTGCGCTGACCGACTATCCGTTCATGCTGCATTACCAGCCGATCATCGATCTGGCTACCGGCGCCGTCCACAAGGCGGAAGCACTGATCCGCTGGCAGCACCCGACGCGCGGCCTGGTCAGCCCGGTCGAATTCATCCCGGTAGCGGAAGACACCGGCATGATCAGCGATATCGGCAACTGGGTATGTCGCACCGCAGCGTCCCAGGTCGCCGATTGGCGTGCCTTGTTGCATCCGGATTTTCAGGTCAGCATCAATATTTCGCCGGCACAGTTCCGCAACGAGGATAATGCGCTGGAATCGTGGATTGAACATTTATGGTAACGCGGCATCGCCGGACAAGGGGTCACGGTCGAAATCACCGAAAGCCTGTTGCTCGATGCCAGCCCGAATGTCAATAACCGGCTGATCGCCCTGCGCGATGCCGGCATCCAGATCGCGCTAGACGACTTCGGCACCGGCTATTCGTCTCTGTCCTATCTGAACAAATTCGATATCGACTACCTCAAGATCGACCGCTCCTTCATCAAGCACCTTATGCCCGGATCAGACGATCTGGCGTTATGTGAAGCGATTATCGTGATGGCACACAAACTGGGCATGAAAGTGGTCGCCGAAGGGGTGGAAACTGTGGAACAACGCGACCTGCTGATTCAGGCCGGTTGCGATTTCGCTCAGGGTTACCTGTATTCCAAACCCGTGCCCGCAGCAGCTTTTGAGCAATGGTTAATCAAGGCTGCCTGACCCCGAGATACGGCTGACGGTATATTTTTCAGGCCGCGAAATATCTGGCTATGAGCAGCATTTTTAGCGCATACCCCCCCTTATTTGCCGCGCAATGTGCAACAGCAAACCTGCGTCAATACCATGAAAATCTGGCGCGAATGCGACGAACGTCACCAGTAAAACGTCCCGGCCGAATAGCCATCACACTGGCTGCGGCTGGCACCCGCACGGTCTTCGATCTCGCGCTGTTCGGTCAAGTCATCCCCGGCTTTCTTTGTCGCCTTGTTCGACAACAGACAGAAAAATGCCACGCCAAACAGTCCGCACAAACTAATCAGTCCCAGCACCGGAAGAATGTCAGACCAATCCATAACCCCTCCAAACAAGTCGCTGCCCAAAATCGTCGCCTGACATTCAACACGATGGTCTGAAGCCGGCAACGGTGCCCTGCCGTTATGAATTTTATACTCAATCCGTAAACTGAACTTCACTCCCAACCAGACGCCCCGCCAGAGGGCCAATCCATTGCTTTGAATCAAGAGAATGCGTTTTTTCCGTCCCGAATCGTTGTTTGCCCGGCCAGATGTGGCTTGCAAAGACAATTCTGTATTACAGTTGCTATACCTTTTCCATGTTGCGTTACTGCCTGTGATCTGATGAATACTCCACCGCGCGATCAGACTTCTCCACTGCGGCATCCGACACGTTTTCTGCTGCTGTTCTTGCCAATCGCGTTGCTGATTATTGTCAGCATGTTTTTCATTTATCGTGCCGAAGTCGATCGCCTGCATACCAAGCATGCGCTGGATGCACGCCAGGCGGTTGCGGTCGGCGGCGAATCGATCAGCCGGACGCTGCAATGGATCAGCCGCGACCTGCGTTATCTGGCGCAAGATGTCGGCGTGCAGCAAATGCTGGACAATCCGGGCAAGAAACCTCTGGATGATCTGATCGCAGACTGGGTTTCGTTCTCGCACAACAAACAGGTATATGACAAGATCCGCTGGATCGACGAAAACGGCATGGAACGGCTACGCATCAACTATGCCAAGCCCAAACCCATCGTCGTGCCCAGCCGCGAATTGCAGGACAAGCACGAACGTTATTTTTTCTCCGACACCTTCAAGCTCGATGCCGGGGAGATTTTCGTTTCGCCGTTCGATCTGAACGTCGAGAACAACCAGCTGGAAGTACCCTATAAGCCGACCATCCGACTCGGCATGCCGATCTTTGACAGCAAGGGGAAAAAACGTGGCATCTTGCTGATCAACTACTTTGCCACCGATCTGTTGTCGAGTTTTGGGCAAGCTTCCCGGGTCGGCAAGAATTCAGCCTGGCTGGTGAATGAAGACGGCTACTGGCTCAAAGGACCCGCACCGGACGATGAATTCGGCTTCATGTTTGGCCGCAAAGAACTGACGATGGCGCAACGCTACCCGGAAGCGTGGAAAAAAATCCTGACGGAAGACGAGGGGCAGTTCGAAACGGCTGACGGATTATGGACTTTCGATACCGTTTTCCCGCTGATCGAGGGACAAAAAACCAGTACCGGCAGCACGGAAATCCGTGCACCGAGCAGCGGTGCGCTGGAAAGCAGCAAATACGCGTGGAAATCCGTCTACCTGATGCCGACAGGCGAATACAACGCCGGCCTGCTGGCATTCAACCTCAAACTGGTCGCCAGCGCGCTGTTGTTGCTTGGATTGTTCTTTGCCGCCATCTGGCGGCTGGTGCTCGCTCAACTGGTCGAGCAAAACATCCGCGAAAACCTGGAACAGATGGTCAGCGACCGCACCCGGGATCTGACCGAAAGCGAAACGCGGCTGCGCACGCTGTTCGATACCATTCCCGACCTGATCCGGGTCAAGGGGGTCGATGGCACCTATCTCGCGGTCAACCCGGCTTTCGAACGGCTGATCGGAGTCAGCCGAGATAAGCTGATCGGCAAAACCGCTGAGCAATTCGTCGGCGAGGAAGCCGCCAAGACCTTCCATTATGACGACCTGGCTGCGCTCGAATCCGGCAAACCGCTGGTCACCGAAGAATGGCTCACCTACGCCGGCGACGGCCACAAGGCGCTGTTCGAAGTCATCAAGGTGCCAATGCGCGCAGCCAATGGCGAATTGATCGGTGTGCTGGGCGTCGGCCGCGACATCACCGAACGCAAGCAGGCGGAAGAGAAACTGCAGCAAGCCGCGATGGTGTATCAGCACAGCAGCCAGTCGATCATGGTCACCGATGCGAACGGCCTGATTGTCGCCGTGAACCCCGGCTTTGAACGCATCACCGGCTACACCGCGGAAGAAGTCATCGGCAAGAACCCGAGCATCCTGAGTTCCGGCAGGCAGGATCGTGCATTTTACCAATCGATGTGGCACGCGTTGAACACGGCCGGCCACTGGCAGGGCGAACTCTGGAACAAACGCAAGAACGGCCAGTTGTATCCTGCCTGGATCACGATCAATGCGATCTTCAATGAGGATGGAACAATCGACCGCTACGTTGAACTGTGCTCCGACTTCACCAAGAAAAAAGAAGCGGAACAGCAGCTTTGGCAACAGACCAATTTCGATCCGCTGACCGGCATGCCGAACCGCCATATGTTCATGGATCATCTGGAACAGGAAATCGGCACCGCCCGGCATTCAGGCGTGCCGCTGGCGCTGGTATCGCTCGACATCGACCATTTCAAGGACGTCAACGACACGCTCGGCCACGACATGGGCGACCTCATGCTGCAGGAAATAGCTCAACGCCTCAGAAGCAGCGTGCGCGAGTCGGATATCGTGTCGCACCTCGGCGGCGACGATTTCACGGTTATCCTGAACGGGATGGAAAGCATGAGCGTAATCGAACACATTACGCAAGACATCCTGAAACGGATTGCGGAACCATTCCACCTGAAGAGCGAAACCGTGTATGTCACCGCCAGTATGGGCGTCTCGATTTATCCGGACGATGCCACCACCATCGACGACTTGCTGAAAAATGCCGAACAGGCGATGTACGCGGCGAAAAAGGATGGCCGCAATCGCTGCAACTATTTCACTTCGTCGATGCAGGCCGCCGCGCAGGTCCGGCTACGCCTGATCAACGATTTGCGCGGTGCGCTTTCGGCCAATCAGTTTCAAGTGGTCTACCATCCGATCGTCGATTTGAGCAACGGCGAAATCCACAAGGCGGAATCGCTGATCCGCTGGATGCACCCGGTACGCGGGCTGATCAGCCCGGCCGAATTCATCGCCATCGCCGAGGAAATCGAAATCATCGCCGATCTGGGCAACTGGATTTTCCACGAAGCGGCGCGACAGGTGATGCGCTGGCGGCAATCGTATAATCCGGAATTCCAGATCAGCGTCAACATGTCGCCGCTCCAGTTCCGCAACGATGGCATCAGCCACATTTCATGGTTCGATTTCATGCGCCGTCTCGGTGTGCCCGGCCAGGGCATCGTGATCGAAATCACTGAAGGCTTGCTGATGGACGTCAGCAGCGGCGTCAGCGCACAACTGCTCGCGTTCCGCGATGCCGGCATGCAGGTCGCGATCGATGATTTCGGTACCGGCTACTCGTCGCTGTCATACATCAAGAAATTCGACATCGACTACCTGAAGATCGACCAGTCCTTCGTGCGCAATCTGGCGCCGGAATCAAGCGATCTGGCGCTGTGCGAAGCGATCATCGTGATGGCGCACAAACTCGGCATCAAGGTGATTGCCGAAGGGGTCGAGACGGAGAACCAGCGCAACCTGCTGACCACCGCCGGCTGCGACTACGGTCAGGGCATGCTGTTCTCCAAACCGTTGTCTGCGCCGGACTTCGAAGCGATGCTCAAGGAAAACATCTCCCAGCATCAACCTGACACCGAACCGCCGGTCGCAACGCCACCTGCCCAATCCTGAATCCGGCACGACAGATAACAGCCATGGCCGCCGGCCCGATATACCGGCCGGCGCGTCTAAACCTGTCGGAAACAATATGGGTATACTGAAAAATATGCGTCAACGGCCAGATATTCCGCGGATCATTTAAAATACAGGCACCAGTATTATTTTCACGCTGTTGGCCAGCAGCGAGGCAAAATCAGGCGACCGATTCGGATTGTCCCCTTATGAGCGAACACCATCATCACCATCCCTGCGGCCACGATCACGGCCCGGTTGACACTACCGGACGCGCGTTTGCGGTCGGCGTCGTACTCAACCTCGGCTTTGTCATCATCGAAGCCGGTTTCGGTCTGTACTCGAATTCACTGTCGCTGCTGGCCGACGCCGGCCACAATTTCAGTGACGTGCTTGGCCTGCTGGCGGCGTGGGGCGCACTGCTCCTGGCGCGCCGTCTGCCGACACCGCGCTTTACCTATGGCATGCGTGGCTCGACCATCCTGGCGGCGCTGGCCAATGCGATGCTGCTGCTGATTGCGATTGGCGGCATTGCCTGGGAAGCCATTCGGCGCCTCTCCAATCCTGCACCGGTAAACGAAACCATGATCATCTGGGTTGCGCTGATCGGTTTTGTGATCAACCTCGGCACTGCACTGATGCTGATGAAAGGCCGCGCACATGACCTGAACCTGAAAGGCGCGTTTTTGCACATGGTCGCCGATGCGGCGGTATCGCTCGGCGTCGCTGCGGCAGGCCTCGGCATGATGTGGACCGGCTGGCTGTGGCTCGACCCGGTCATCAGCCTGGTGATCGCTGTGGTGATCTTCATCGGCACCTGGGATTTGCTCAAACAGTCGCTACGGCTGTCGCTGCATGGCGTGCCGGACGATATCGATACCGCCGAAGTGCGCGCCTTCCTTTCCGGCTTACCGCAGGTGACGGAAGTCCACGACCTGCACATCTGGGGCATGAGCACGACTGAAACCGCGCTGACCGCGCATCTGGTCGTCTGCGGCAGTCATCCCGGCAATGCATTCCTGGGGCAACTGGCGGAAGAACTTGAACACCGTTTCCGCATCAGCCATGCGACTATCCAGATCGAACTTTCCGACAGCGAAACCGTGTGCCGACTGGCGCCGGAGCATGTCGTTTAGCCGGAAAATCTTGGGGTATACGCCAAAAATACCCAGCCAGGCCTGAACTTCTGAGGACGTTTTAAAATACTGGTACGGGTATATTTTCAGGCCTTATTGCGCACAAAAGCCAATTTGGTCAGTTATTTTTGCAAGCGCCTTGCCGTGTGCATATCTGGCTGGCTTGCCTGCTCGCACTACGTTAACGCTGGTTTTCATCCGCTTGGGCGCTGCCGCTGGCAGGAGGGCAAAAGCGGATCAGAAACAAAAAATGTCTGAGCGAAGCGAGTTGTTTTTGTTTCCCGCTTTTGCCTCCTGGCCAGCGGGAACCCGAAGGGCAGCGTCTTGCGGTCGCCTTCTTTTGCTTCCTTTTCTTGGCGAGACAAGAAAAGGAAGTAGCCGTCGGGCTACCCCCGGCACGCTTGCTCTGTCGCCCGCACCTAAATCCGCCGGCAGTGCATGTCGCACGGCGAGGCCGCGCAACACCGCCGTCACTCAAAGCTTCACATTCCAGACCGCCTGTACTTCGAGAGCCATGTGCGCGGGCCGAAGACAGTACGAATGTACGGCGAGGTCGTGCAACACCACCGTCCACTCACGGCTTCACATTCCAGACCGCCTGGACTTCGAGAGCCAGGCACGCGAGCCGAAGACAGTGAATGTACGGCGAGGCCGCGCAACACCGCTATCGGAGTCCAGGCGGTCTGGAATCAGTGGATGAATGGCATGCCGTATTTATACTCGGTAATCATGTTCCGCTCGGTCACCACTTCCGGCGGACGCTCGAATTTAACTTCCGAGACCAGTTGAATTTCCCGATTGGCCGTCCGGTTCGCCGCTTCGGCAATTGCCGTCGCATTGGCCGACGGGCCCGCAACCGCCATCGCGACCTGGTAGATGCGTGCGGCATTCTGCTTCAGTTGCGGCCGGATGTCGTGATCGCTGGCAAACACGAAGTTCGAATACAGTCCGGCAAACGGGAACACTTGTGCGGCGGTATAAAACACATCCATCGAGCTGGTGGTGTTAAACGCAATCACCCCGCCCGAATTGAGCGAACCACGCAGCGACGACAGGAAATCCTGCCCAAGCAACAGTGCGCTGTATGCGCGCCAGTGCCAGGTGGTGTTCATTACGATCAGATCATATTTTTCATGATGCTGACGAATGTATTTGCGACCATCGGTAATGTGAATTTTCACGCGCGGATCGTCCAGCAGCGGCGCCACTTCCGGCTGGCTTTTCACCAGCTTCAGGTAATTCGGGTTGATCTCGACCACGTCGATGCTGTCTACCCCCGGGAAATGCCGCAACACTTCAACCCACGAACCGCCGCTCAAGCCGATGACCAGTACGCGCTTCGGATTGTGGTGCATCGCAGTCAGCGCATAGACGCGGAACAGCCCGTTGACGTCATGCGTCAGGCTGGTATTGATCTTGCCGTCATACAGATTTTCGCCGTGGACCACCAGATCGCCATCACTGTCGCGTATTGCATGGATCGTGCCGTGCCGGCTTTCATTAATGAATTCAATCTTGGCACTGCTGCCGTCTTCGCGCGCGACCAATTCGCGGATCAACAGATGCTTGTCGGCTACACCAAGCGCCCCCAATATCACGACAGCAGTCACACCGGCCAGAATTTGGTGTTTGGCGCCAGTGGCCTGACGTGACACGCAAGCCCAGACGATGATCGCGGCCAGCGCGCAAACCAGCATCGCCTGTTGCAAGGTCGCGATATTCATCAGCACGAAACCGACGAACAGCGGGCCGATGGTTGCGCCGGCGACGTTTGCCGCATATATGTTCGAGATCGACGCGCCCAGTTCTTCGTCGCTCTTGAGCGAGCCGATGTAATGCACGATTGGGAAGATGACGCCTTTGATTGCTGCCGAGAGCGTGATCACCACAAACAAATAGAAGGCGTCGAAATACGGGTGCATCCATGCTGCCGCGTAAAACGAAATCGCCACGACATCGAATGCCGCCGACCAGATCAGTGATTGGCCGACGACACGCCACAGAACATTCGCGTCGCCGCGACTGCGATTGCACGCCTTCTTGCCCAGGTGCGCGCCCAGCGCGATACCGAGCAAATAGCAAAACAACACATACGCGAACGATTGTGGCACCGTGTGATGGGTGAACGACACCAGCCGCGTCCAGACGATTTCCATCCCGAGGCTTAACAAGCCCGAGACAAATGCCAGCAGAAGTGCCTTGTTGCGGTCAGACATAACGGCGGCCCTCCGTGTAGGCGAGGATCGCAACGATGAAATTGCAGCCTGCCGCCAGCCAGATCGCCTGGTACAAGTCGAGCACGACAAACAGCGCGAAGGCCGTCACGAAGCAACCAATCGCTGCGCCGAGCGTATTGCAGAAATACAGCACGCCGATTGCATTGCCGACGCCGCTCGGCGTTTTTGCCAGCCATGCAGTCAACATGGGCAGCGTCCCGCCCATCAAAATCGTCGCGGGCAGAATGCTGAAAAAATTCAGGATGGCAACGGTCAGCAGGCCGCTATCGCCACCGAGCTTGCCGGTCAAGTCGATGATGAACGGACTGGCCAGGCCATAGACGCCGATGACCGTTTCGAACAGGCAAAACAGCAGCAGCGACTTACTCAGAAAACGGTCGGCAACCCGGCCGCCGAAATAACCGCCAACGCCCAAGCCCAACATGAAGGCCGACACCAGCACCGTAATCGATTCGATGTCCACCCCAAAATTGGCAAACAGCAGACGCTGCCAGGCGATCTGGTAAATCAGTCCGACCGCACCAGACAGGAAAAATGCGGTAGCAATACGCGGGGGTAATGTCACCGCCGCCCGTTCCCCGGTATTCTTCATCGACAAGCCCTTATACCCGATGGCAAAAAAAGTCCAAGTATGCGCTAGCACAAAGCTGCACGTCAATTGCGACCTTCATTTATTTCGGGAGTATTTTGTCAAAGCCTTAAATAGGCTGGCCTGATTGGCAGGTTCCACCGTATACCCCTGTATCCTCGGTTTATGACGGCTCGCCGAACGGGGTCTGAGCATCATCAAGCCCGGCCACCGACCGGCATGAAACGCTGTGCCAGCGCGTGATACAGCGCTTCCCGACTAATGAGTTTCGAGATACCGCTAGCGACCAGTACCGCCACCATCAGCGGTAACAGCAAGTGCAGCCCGCTGGTCATTTCCATCGTAATCACCAGCGACGTCAGCGGCGAACGCGTCACGCCGGAAAGGTAGGCGGCCATAACCAGCAACACGATCGCGGCATGCGGTGCCAGTGTGGGGAACAGCAGGGTCAGAGCATCGCCCAAGCCGGCACCGACCGACAGCGTAGGGGCAAACAGGCCGCCCGGGATACCGCTGATGGAAGACAAAAACGTTGCCGCCATTTTGGCCAGTCCGTAATACCAGACGAAGGTGCTGTCGCTACTTTCGAGCGAAGTCTTGGTCACCTCATATCCTGAGCCGAAAACCAGGTTGTCCGTCAACAGACCGAGCAACGCAACGCCAACGCCGCAAAATCCGGCGAACAGCAGGGGGCGATTCCAGATGAGGCCAGCCATGACGCGAGGAGGCCGGAATGTCATTTTGATCATCAGTCGGCTGAAAATGCCGCCCATGATTCCGCCAATAATCCCGCAGAGGACAGGAACGTGCATTTCTGCGATGCCGTTCAGGAAGGCTGGCGTCGAACCGAAATAGGTGTAGTGGCCAATCAGCGCAAGTGAAACCAGGCCTGACAGGGTGACCGTCAACAACGTCAGCGTATGCGCCTTGAACACATACCGCTTGCCCAACTCCTCGATTGCAAACATCACGCCCGCCAGCGGCGTATTGAAGGCGGCGGCAATACCGGCCGCACCGCCAGCCATCACCAGCATCCGACGATTCTCGGCGGTCAGTTCGCTCCCTCGACCGTAAAACGCATGCATGATCGATGCGCCGATTTGCACGGTCGGCCCCTCGCGCCCGATCGATGCGCCAATCGACAGGCCGCCCAACAACATCAGCGCCTTGCCGATCAGGATACGGATCGACAACAGGTTATGCTTTTTTTGCGGATCGGGATCATTGATGACGGCAATCGCCTGGGGGATCCCGCTACCT
>JAYFNP010000213.1:0-7074 GCA_034933385.1 Burkholderiaceae bacterium
GTCTCCCAGCGCGACAAATCCAGAATCGTCGATTCGATGCCGACTTCGCTCTGTCCGCCATCGAGAATCAGGCCGATCGCCAAATCGTCGCCAAACTCTTCCTGCACATGCTGCGCAGTGGTCGGGCTGACGTGACCAAACTTGTTGGCCGACGGCGCAACCACCCCGCCCTGGCCGTGTTTGAATGCGCGCAGCAGCGCCTGGGCGACCGGATGCGATGGGCAGCGCAGGCCGACCGTATCCTGCCCGCCGGTCGCGGCATCCGGCACATGCGCCGTTTTTTTCAGAATCAAGGTCAGCGGTCCCGGCCAGAAGGCCGCGATCAATTTCTTCGCGGCTTCCGGCACTTCGCTCGCCCAATAGGCAACATCGGCTTCCGGCGCCAGATGGACGATCAGCGGATGGTTCGCCGGCCGTTCTTTTGCCGCGTAGATTTTCGCGACCGCCTGCGGGTTTTCCGCATCCGCCCCCAACCCGTACACGGTCTCGGTCGGGAACGCGACCAGCCCGCCGGATTCAAGAATCGCGGCCGCACGGCGGATCATATCGTCAACGGCTGCATTCATCGGTAAAAAAACATTCTGCCGGCCTAAAAAATACTGGTACCTGTATTTTCCAATGCCGGCAGATTATCTGGCCAGAAGGGGTAAAAATTCCTTATACCCCAAATATTTTCATCAAATGCGCTTAGCAGGCGAGCAGTTTCAGCGCTTCGGTGTATTTGTCGGCGGTCTTTTGCGCGACCTCATCCGGCAATTTCGGTGCCGGCGCCTGCTTGTTCCACGGCTGCGCTTCGAGCCAGTCGCGCACGAATTGCTTGTCGAACGATGGCGGCGACATGCCGACCTGATAGCTGGAAACCGGCCAGAAACGCGACGAATCCGGCGTCAGGATTTCATCAATCAGATGCACGGTTCCTTTATCGTCCAGACCAAATTCGAACTTGGTGTCGGCGATGATGATGCCCTTGGTCGCCGCATATTCGGCGGCCGCCGTGTACAGCTTGATCGCGTAGTCGCGGATTTGTTTGGCCAGATCGGCACCAACGATCTTTTCCATCTGTTCGAATGAAATGTTTTCGTCGTGCTGACCGACCGCCGCCTTGGTCGATGGCGTGAAAATCGTCTGTGGCAGCTTTTGCGCTTCCTGCAGGCCGGCTGGCAGCGTAATGCCGCACACCGCGCCGGTCTTCTTGTAATCCTTCCAGCCAGTGCCGATGATGTAGCCGCGCACGATCGCCTCAATCGGCAACGCCTTCAGCTTTTTCACGACGATCGCACGCCCTTCGACCTGCGCGCGCTCTTCCGGCGCGACCAGCGTCGTCGGATCGATGTCGGTCATGTGGTTCGGCATCAGTTGGCCGAATTTCTTGAACCAGAAATTCGACATTGCCGTCAGAATCTTGCCCTTGTTCGGGATCGGGTCGTCCAGCACCACGTCGAATGCCGACAGACGGTCGGTCTGTACCACCAGCAACTTGTCGTCGCCGACCGCGTAAATGTCGCGCACCTTGCCGCGATGGACAAACGGCAGCGACTTGATATTTGTTTGCAACAATCCAGCCATGATCAACTTTCGTATCAGAGTCTCACTTCAATTCGGGCAGCGTGGCATTGCGCACCTTTTCAGATTGCGCATCGCGGAACTGCATCAGCTTTTTCTTCATGACCGGATCGTGCAGCGCCAGCATCGCGATCACCGCCAAGCCAGCGTTCGCTGCACCGCCTTCGCCGATCGCCAACGTCGGTACCGGAATGCCCTTCGGCATCTGCACAGTCGCCAGCAACGAATCCAGCCCCTTCATGTATTTCGACGGCATCGGCACGCCGAACGTCGGCAGAATCGTCTGCGACGCGACTACGCCGGCCAGATGCGCCGCGCCACCGGCGCCGGCAATGAATGCCTGGCAGCCGCTGGCTTCCATATGCGCGATCCACTCTTCGAGCTCGGCCGGCGAACGGTGCGCTGACAAGGCGCGCGCCTCGTAGCTGACGCCGAAATCCTTGCACATTTGTGCGGCTTCTTTCATTACATCCCAATCGGACGTGGAGCCCATCACAATGCCGACCAATTTTTTTTCTGTTGTCATTTTTCCTCACCTCAACAACGCTTGCTGATTGTGTCCGCCGCCCGGCGAACGCAATCCGCCATTATTTCACGATTTGCGCCAGGCCGCCTTGACGATAGGTTTCCGCTATTTTTTCCAGCGGTACCGGCTTGATTTTTGCCGCCTGCCCCTCGCAACCAAATGCCAGGTAACGCGACACGCACATCTTTTTCGCCGCTTCGCGCGCCTGCACCAGAAATTCGCGCGGATCGAACTTCGACGGATTTTCGACGAAGAACCGACGCACCGCACCCGTCATCGCCAGACGGATGTCGGTGTCGATATTGATCTTGCGCACGCCATGCTTGATGCCCTGCTGGATTTCCTCGACTGGCACGCCGTAGGTTTCTTTCATGTCGCCGCCGAACTGGCGGATTTCGGCCAGCATTTCCTGCGGTACCGATGACGAGCCGTGCATCACTAGATGGGTGTTCGGCAGACGGGCATGAATTTCTTTGATGCGGTCGATTGCCAGGATGTCGCCGGTCGGCTTGCGCGTGAATTTGTACGCGCCGTGTGAAGTGCCGATCGCGATTGCCAGCGCGTCGCATTGCGTCTGCTGCACAAAATCGGCTGCCTGATCGACGTTGGTCAGCAACTGCTCGCGCGACATGGTGCCTTCCGCGCCATGACCGTCTTCCTTGTCGCCCTGCATCGTTTCCAGCGAGCCGAGCACGCCGAGTTCCGCTTCGACCGTCACGCCGACCGCATGCGAAAACTTGACCACTTCCCTGGTTACCTGCAGGTTGTAGTCATAGCTGGCGACGCTCTTGCCATCTTCCATCAGCGAGCCATCCATCATCACCGAGCTGAAACCGGAACGGATCGCGCTCATGCACACTGCCGGCGACTGGCCGTGGTCTTGATGCATCACCACCGGAATGTGCGGATAAGCTTCGACTGCCGCCTCGATCAGGTGGCGCAGGAACGCTTCGCCCGCATAGCGGCGCGCCCCGGCAGACGCCTGCATGATCACCGGCGCACCGACCTGGTCGGCAGCCGCCATGATCGCCTGCACCTGTTCAAGATTGTTCACATTGAAGGCCGGCAAGCCGTAACCGTTCTCGGCAGCGTGATCGAGCAATTGACGCATGGATACGATGGGCATCTGCTTCTCCTTTTTGGTGTCCTGTTTTGAGTTGATTTGTTATGCTGCTCGTTGTGCCAGAATTTCGACCGCCGGCAACGCCTTGCCTTCCAAAAATTCCAGAAAAGCACCACCACCGGTCGAAATATAGCCAATCTTGTCGGTAATACCGTATTTCGCAATCGCCGCCAGCGTATCGCCGCCACCGGCAATCGAAAAGGCCTTGGAATGCGCAATCGCCTGTGCCAGCGTTTTGGTACCGCCGCCGAACTGGTCGAACTCGAACACGCCAACCGGCCCATTCCAGACGATAGTGCCGGCCGCTGCGATTTTCTGTGCCAGCATCGCAGCGGTTTTCGGCCCGATATCGAGGATCATGTCATCATCCTCGACCTGTGAAACCTCCTTCACGACCGCCGGTTCGCTGGCGGCAAAATTTTTCGCGCACACGACATCGACCGGAATCGGCACCGACGCGCCGCGTTTGGTCATCATGTCGCTGATCGACTTGGCTTCTTCCAGCAATTCCGGTTCAACCAGCGACTTGCCAATCTTGTGGCCGGACGCTTGCAGGAACGTGTTGGCGATGCCGCCGCCGACAATCAGGTAATCAACCTTGTCAGCCAGCGTCTTCAGGATGGAGAGTTTGGTCGACACTTTCGAGCCACCAACAATTGCCACCAGCGGATGCGCCGGATGATCCAGCGCCTTGCCCAGCGCATCAAGTTCGGCCGCCAGCAGCGGGCCGGCACAGGCCACTGCTGCGAATTTTGCGATACCGTGGGTAGTCGCCTCAGCGCGATGCGCAGTGCCAAATGCATCATTCACATAGACATCGCACATACTGGCCATTTTTTTCGCCAGTTCGTCGCTGTTCTTTTTTTCGCCCTTATTCAAGCGACAATTCTCCAGCAATACCACCTGTCCCGGCGCAACGTCAACACCATCAAGCCAGTCGCGCTTCAGTTCGACCTGCCGACCAAGCAGTTCCGACAAATGCGCAACAATCGGCGCGAGCGAATCTTCCGGCCTGAATTCGCCTTCTGTCGGACGTCCGAGGTGCGACACCACCATCACCGCTGCGCCTGCTTCCAATGCGAGCTGGATCGCCGGAACCGATGCACGAATGCGCGTATCATCAGTGATGTGGCCGGCCGCATCCAGCGGTACATTCAGATCGGAGCGGATGAACACACGCTTGCCCTTGAGTTCGTTGCGTTCGGCCAGATCGGTGAGACGATTGAATTTGAGAACGGCTGCCATGACGTAATGATGAGAGTATGTTGAAAAACTCCTTATTTTACCGCAGCCGCCTGCTGCGAAATACGGTTTTTGTGGCCAGCCAGACAATTGCCAAGCTTCAACGGCACGCGCTAGGCGATTTTTGCGCCTACGGTAGCAGAATCCGTTAGAATAACTTTTTTGTGATAAATGATTGTGGAGACGGCATCATGGGAATGGCTAACCGGGACGGGAAAATCTGGAAGGATGGAAATCTGATCGAATGGCGTAATGCCACGATTCACGTACTGACACATTCGCTGCATTACGGCATGAGCGTATTCGAAGGCGTGCGAGCGTACAAAACCGATCAGGGTACAGCCATTTTCCGCTTGAAAGAACACACCCAGCGCCTGCTGAATTCTGCCAAGATTTTCCAGATGGCGGTGCCCTACGACTTTGATACCCTGGCAGAAGCGCAAAAACAGGTCGTACGCGAAAACAACCTCGAATCCTGTTACATCCGGCCGATCATCTGGGTCGGTTCGCAAAAACTCGGCGTCGGGGCAAAGGACAACCAGATTCATGTCGCCATCGCCGCCTGGCCGTGGGGAGCGTACCTCGGCGAAGAAGGCATCACCAAAGGAATTCGTGTCAAGGTGTCTTCCTATTCGCGTCATCACGTCAATGTTTCGATGGTACGCGCCAAAGCCAGCGGCTACTACCGCAACTCGATTCTGGCGAATCAGGAAGCGACCGCCGACGGCTACGACGAAGCGATCTTGCTGGACACCGACGGCTTCGTCTCCGAAGGTTCGGGCGAAAACGTATTTATCGTCAGCAAAGGCAAGCTTTTCACACCCGATCTGGCCAGCTGTCTCGACGGTATCACCCGCGATTCCGTGATCACGATGGCGCGCGACATGGGCATCGAAGTCATCGAAAAACGCATCACCCGCGATGAAGTGTATTGCGCCGATGAAGTATTTTTCTCGGGCACTGCAGCGGAAATCACGCCGATCCGCGAAGTTGACCACCGTCAAATCGGCTCAGGTTCACGCGGCCCGATCACCGAAAAACTGCAAAAAATGTTCTTTGAAGTGGTCGCCGGCAGAGTGCCAAAATACCAGCACTGGCTGACGCCGATAAAATAACCACCGAAATAACATGACCAGGCAGAACAGCGATCGGACAACGGTCGCTGTTTTGTTTTTCGCCCAATGAAACCTATACGCATTGTCCTCGATACCAACGTTTGCCTCGATCTGTTCGTGTTCCACGATCCGCGCTGGGACGCACTTCTGTCTGCGCTCCAGGATGGCGCCATCGAGGCGGTGACACGCGAGGACTGCCGCAACGAGTGGTTGCGCGTGCTCGATTACCCGAACCTGCCGCTGGATGGCGCCTCAAAGATGCGCGCCATCGGTGAATTCGATTCGCTGATCGCCCACATCGCGCCGACGCCTCATACCGCGCCGCTGCCGCTGTGCACTGACCGGGACGACCAGAAATTCCTCGAACTTGCGCGCGATGCCAATGCCGCGTGCCTGATAACAAAAGACAAGGCTCTATTGAAACTGGCGAGAAAAACTGCGCGCGCTGGGCTTTTCGTCATCGCCACACCTGAAACGTGGGTGCAAAAAATGGCCGTTCCGGCATAGGGTCACGGATTATCTGCCTGAATTCTTTTCCAGCCTGAAACGCAGGGCAGCCGGCAGCCTCATGAGAAGGCCAACGCCGTCAATTTTTCTTTGGCTAAATGGCGACAATAATCAACACGCGAACATAAATGCCCCAACCTACGCTGATCTGCCTGTTTTTCCATTGTAGAATTTTAAACATAGCATCATCACATCGCGACCACTTGGAGAAAGGCAAATGACGAATATCAAAGGTTCCAAGACTGAAGCCAACCTGAAAACGGCATTTTCGCTTGAAGCGCAAGCTAACCGACTCTACAAGTATTTCGCCAGCAGAGCGGACGTCGAAGGGCAAATGGACGTAGCGGCGCTGTTTCGTGCAATCGCGGATGGCAAGAACGGGCAGGCATTCGGTCACTTGAAATATCTCAAGCAGACCGGCGATCCCATCACCGGTCTGCCAATGGGATCCACCCGGAAAAATCTGCGCTCTTCGATCGACGGCGAATCGTACAAATACGCCGAGCTATATCCGGAAATGGCACAAGTCGCCAGAGAAGAAGGCTTTACTGAAATTGCCGACTGGTTCGAGATGCTGACCAAGGCCGAGCGGACGCAGGCGAACCGGTTTCAAAAGACCCTGGATACGCTGGTCGATTGAAACGCCACCGTGGCGGCATGACATTGCGTCAGCCGCCTTTCGAAGATCAGATCAAATCCGGCAACTTGATCTGCTGATCAGTGCTGAACTGATAATCGCGGAAGATGTGTTCCGCGCTCAGCGTCTGATAGGTACCGTCCGGCAATTTGCGTGTCGTGTCTTTCAGACGGTAGGCGTAATGCCCGCAAGTCCAGAGATTATAGGTTCGCATATAGGTGCACAGGCACGTCTTGTCCTTGACGAAAATCTTTCTTTCGTCCGGCTGCAACGCCTTCTCGCGCAGGTATGAGGTGATATAGCCGCACTTGCCGTCTTCCAGCAGGTAGCCCACAGGTTCACAACACGGACGGACAGCAGA
>JAYFNP010000214.1:0-3362 GCA_034933385.1 Burkholderiaceae bacterium
CAATGAAGCTTCCGCCACATCACGAATTCGTGTCGGAGTGCTGTCTAAACCTTTGGTGGAATCGCCATCCTTGAAACCGAACTTGGTTGCAATCACGATCTTGTCGCGAAATGACGCCACAGCTTCGCCGACCAGTTCTTCATTCGTGAATGGTCCATAGCATTCAGCCGTATCAAAGAAAGTTACGCCTTTTTCGAAAGCGGATCGGATTAACTTGATCCCATTCGGCTTGTCTACGGCCGGTCCGTAGCCAAAGCTCAAGCTCATGCAGCCCAGACCAATCTCTGAAACTTCAAGACCACCATTGCCAAGAAATCGTTTTTTCATGACTAGCACCTCTCAAAATTTAATGAGCCAGTTATCCCTCGCTGACACCAAGACTGCAACGAACATAGAGTCCTGAAGCAGTCGCGAATTTGACGATCAAATCGGACAAACTGTTGAGCGAAATGTCGTGGCCGATGAACTAATCGTCCTGCCTGTCTCGCCACGAATCACGGTGTTTACAGGGCACTTTTCAAAATGGTCGTCACGACATCTCGCGTATAAACGTCTGAGATGCCGAACCATCTGGCATTATTCAGCACATTCTCTGTCGTGGCTGGCAGATCTGCTTCCGTGATGCCAAGTTGCGACAACCGCGTAGGAGTTCCGATCTTGTTAAACCACTTTTCCAGCGCAACAATACCCTGATCAGAACTGGCAACACCAAATACGTACTTGGCAAAGCGCGCGAACTGAGCCGGATTGCGGCCGTGATACCACTTCATCCAAGCTGGGATGACGACGGAGAGACCGGCGCCATGCGGTACGTTGAAAAGTGCGGAAAGAGAATGCTCGATCATGTGGTTGGGATAGCTGTAGTCGGAAGTTCCCGCATAGATCAATCCGTTCAATGCCTGAGTGGATGCCCATGCGAACTCGGCACGAGCATCGTAGTCATCTGGATTAGCGAGAAGCGTTTCGGTCGTCTCTATCACCGTGTTAATAATAGACTCGACGAGACGTGAATGAAAACGAGGTTGTTCCTTCGCCGTGAAATACCCTTCGATGGAATGAGCAATGATGTCCGCTGCCGAGTAGACGAGGTAATCCCGCGATACAGTTTTCATCAAATCCGGATTAACAATAGACACCTTAGGAAAGGTGTGTGCAGACATAATCGCGAACTTTTCGTTTGTATCCTCGTTAGTGACGACCGCGCCATTATTCATTTCGCTGCCGGTAGCCGCCAGAGTCAGGATATCGAACACCGGTAGCGCATTTTCGATTGCGGCCTTGCCGATGAACAGATCCCACACATCGCCTTTGTAAAGAGTGCCAGCGGCGATGGCCTTTGCGCTGTCGAGTACGGAACCACCGCCCACAGCCAGGATTGCATCTACTTGGTTGTTGCCTGCTAAGGCGATAGCCTCTCTGACTTTCGATATAACAGGATTACTGACGATACCGCCGCATTCGACGAACTGAATACGTTGCTCTGCCAGACTCTTGGTCACAACAGCGAAAAGACCATCGCGCTTGATACGACCGCTGCCATAGCAAAGCAGCACCTTCTGGATACCATGCTCAGCCAAATACTGGCCAATTAATTGTTCCTTACCAGTACCAAATTCGATTTGGGTTGGATTGTAAAAAGTAAAGTTTTCCATTCGACTGTCCTCTTTGAAGTAATTCAGGGCGGCTATTGATGAACTAACCCCAAACCAAAACTCAAACCCATTGCACAAAACTCAAGAGCTGATACCTCCAGCCCGTTTACCGGGAAAATCCAGCATTTCGATTAGGACAATATACGGAAGCAATAAGCTTTTGATTAGATGGTAGAATCGGCATGGACTTATGAAATATATTCATCAATGGCCCGAGAAAACCTTAATGACTTGCTTGCCTTTCTCGCTGTGGCAAGGGAAAGAAGTTTCACCAAAGCGGCTGCGCAGCTTGGCGTGTCGCAATCTGCACTCAGCCATACGATCCGTGGACTCGAAGCAAGGCTGGGGTTACGGCTACTAACCAGAACCACAAGGAGTGTGGCGCCAACCGAGGCAGGCGAACGTCTATTTCAAACGATTGCCCCGCGAATTGAAGACATCGAGACCGAACTAGCCGCGCTGAGCACGCTTCGTGACAAACCAGCTGGAACCATACGTATCTCGACAGCTGAACACGCTGCAGATACTGTTCTGTGGCCCAAATTGGAGATTTTTTTGCCTGAATACCCGGATATCAAGGTCGAGCTCAATATCGACTATGCATTCACGGATATCGTGGCGCAACGCTTCGACATGGGTGTCCGTCTAGGTGAATCTGTAGCGAAGGACATGATTGCCGTTCGCATCGGGCCGGACATGCGCATGAGCGTTGTAGGATCTCCGACCTATTTCTCACGAATTTCTCAACCTAAAACTCCACATGATCTTGCTGCACACAACTGCATCAATTTGAGGCTTCCCACTTACGGTAGTCTGCTCCCTTGGGAATTCGAAAAGGACAAACAGCAAGAAGTAGTTCGAGTAAACGGCCAGTTCATTTCCAATATCGGCACACACATACTCAGAGCAGCCATGGCAGGGTTAGGTTTGGCTTACCTTCCCCAGGACATGGTGCAGAAACATCTTGATGATGGCACTTTGATTTCCGTTTTGGAAGAATGGTGCCCAACATTCCCTGGTTACTACTTGTATTATCCAAGCCGGCGCCAGCAGTCGCCCGCACTCACATTACTGGTCGATGCATTGCGTTTTAAACGATGATGCAGCAGATATGCCGTATGCGTGGATGAACATGACGCCTTGAATGATTGTTACTGGCCAATAGATGTCGTCACGCATCCTCAAGCATTCAGCAAAATGGAATCAAAAAGCTCAAGGCAGAACTTCGTCACGTGACCGAGGCGCGACATCCTAAAGGAGTCCGTCGCATACTTAGCAAGCGAGTCAATGAAAAGTACGCGTTCATAAAATCTCTGTTCGGCAAAATCAAACCGTTCTGAATGGAACGCGGGTTTGTATATGGCTACCGATACACTCCATCGCATCGGCGCTCCAAATCTGTGCTGGCTGCCACGACGTTTTGCCTGCGTGCCTATTGCGATTCCTCATCCGTTACCAACAAATCTGCGAATCCATCCGGATACCGCACGGACTTGACCAGTTTGTACGTCAAGCCGCAACACTTGGTGTTGCCAAGAAATCTGATTAACACTTTGCCGCGACAGCGTACACATTTCATGGAAAAGTCGGTAATGATGCCTTCTATGCGCAATAAAATCATGGAGTAATTATCACATGAACTCACAAGAAACGCCCGACTCCTTTAACCATGCGAAACGATTTGAAGGAACTGTCCGCTCGCGCCTCCGC
>JAYFNP010000215.1:0-8234 GCA_034933385.1 Burkholderiaceae bacterium
CTGCATACTCCCATCCGCGATGGCGTCGCGGCGCTTGAGCCGCGCACTCGGCTGACGCGCCGTTGCGCCGCCGCCAAACCCGCATCCGACCAGGCGCCGCTTCCTGCCGCGCCGTCAATGAGATAATCGAACGATTCGGCCGCCATGCGGCCGGTCGCAGCTTACAGGGAATAATCATGCTATTGATGATCGACAATTACGATTCGTTCACCTACAACCTGGTGCAGTATTTCGGCGAACTGGGCGAAGAGGTGCGCACGTTCCGCAACGACGAAATTACGCTCGAACAGATCGAGGCGCTGAAGCCGGACCGGATTTGCCTGTCGCCCGGCCCGTGCACGCCGGCAGAAGCCGGCATCTGCATCGACGTGCTGAAACATTTCGCCGGCAAGATCCCGATGCTGGGCGTCTGCCTCGGCCATCAGGCGATCGGCGCGGCGTTTGGCGGCAAGGTGGTGCGTGCGCAAGAAATCATGCACGGCAAGACCTCGGCCGTGACGCATACCGGTGTCGGCGTGTTTCGCGGTTTGCCCAGCCCGTTCACCGTGATCCGCTACCATTCGCTGGCGATCGAGCGCGCATCGCTGCCGGACTGCCTGGAAATCACTGCCTGGACCGACGATGGCGAAATCATGGGCGTGCGCCACAAGCAGTATCCGATCGAAGGGGTGCAATTCCATCCGGAATCGATTCTGTCCGAGTACGGCCATGCGCTGCTGAAAAATTTCCTGGAGGGCTGAGCGATGACGATCACGCCACAGGAAGCACTGGTGCGCTGTATCGAGCACCGCGAAATTTTTCACGACGAGATGCTGACGCTGTTCCGGCAAATCATGACCGGCGAAATGTCGCCGGTGATGGTCGCCGCGCTGACCATGGGCTTGCGCGTCAAGAAGGAGACGGTCGGCGAAATCGCCGCCGCCGCCGAAGTGATGCGCGAATTTTCGACCAAGGTGCCGCTGGCCGATACCGACCATCTGGTCGATATCGTTGGCACCGGCGGCGATGGCGCCAACACGTTCAACATTTCGACCGCGTCGATGTTCGTCGCGGCGGCCGCCGGCGCACGGGTCGCGAAGCACGGTGGGCGCGGCGTATCGTCGACCTCCGGCAGTGCCGATTTGCTCGAAGCGCTCGGCGCGAATATTGCGCTGACGCCGCAGCAGGTCGCCGAATGCTTCGAGCAGACCGGCATTTGCTTCATGTTCGCGCCGCAGCATCATCTGGCGATGAAGCATGCGGCGCCGGTGCGCCGTGAGCTCGGCGTGCGCACGATTTTCAACATCCTCGGGCCGCTGACCAATCCGGCCGGCGCACCCAACATCCTGCTCGGCGTATTCCATCCCGATCTGGTCGGCATTCTGGTGCGCGTGCTGCAAAAACTCGGTGCGCGCCATGCGCTGGTCGTCTGGGGCCGCGACAATCTTGACGAGATTTCGCTCGGTGCCGGCACGCTGGTCGGCGAACTGGCCGACGGCAAGATTCGCGAGTACGACATCCATCCGGAAGATTTCGGCATGCAGATGATCGCCACGCGCAATCTGGCAGTGAGCGGCAGCGCCGAATCGAAGCAGAAAGTGCTGGCGGCGCTGGCCAACGAGCCAGGACCGGTGTCCGATATTGTCGCGTTGAATGCCGGTGCCGCGCTGTATGCGGCTGGTATTGCCAAATCGATTGCCGACGGCATTGATCGGGCGCGTGCGGCGATGGCTTCGGGTGCCGCGCAGGCGAAACTGGAGCAATTCGTTGCGGCGACGCAGCGTTACCGGAAGTGAATGCGATGTCGGATATCCTGAAAAAAATTCTGGCGGTGAAAGCCGAAGAAATCGCGGCGGCAAAACGAGCGCGCACGTTAGCCAGCTTGCGCCACGAAGTCGAAGCCGACCGCGAGGCGCGTCAAGCGATCCGCGGTTTCGAAGCGGCGTTGCGCGCGAAAATCGCCGCTGGTCAGGCGGGCGTGATTGCCGAAGTCAAAAAGGCGTCGCCGTCGAAAGGGGTGATCCGCGCCGATTTCCATCCGGCCGAGATCGCCGCCAGCTATGCCAGCCACGGTGCCGCCTGCCTGTCGGTGCTGACCGATGCGCCGTTTTTCCAGGGCGCGCCGGAATACCTGCAGCAGGCGCGCGCCGCCTGTGCGCTGCCGGTATTGCGCAAGGATTTCATCGTCGATCCGTACCAGGTGTATCAGGCGCGTGCCTGGGGTGCGGATTGCATCTTGCTGATCGTCGCTGCACTCGGTGCCGGACAGATGGCCGAACTCGAAGCGTGCGCGCAGGAACTCGGCATGGATGTGCTGGTCGAGTCGCACGATGGCGCGGAACTGGAAGCGGCGCTGAAGCTCAAGACGCCGCTGATCGGCATCAACAACCGCAATTTGCGCACCTTCGAGACCACGCTTGAGACGACGCTCGGCTTGCTGGGCGCGGTGCCGCCTGAGCGGCTGGTGGTCACCGAATCCGGCATTTTGACGCCGGCCGACGTCAAGCGGATGCGTGATGCCAACGTGCATGCGTTCTTGATCGGTGAAGCGTTCATGCGTGCGCCCGAACCGGGCGTCGAGCTGGCCCGGCTGTTTGCCTGAAAACGTGGGGTATTGGCTGGAAAACAGCGTTCCGGCCAGACATTGCGCGGCGCTCTTAAAATACAGGCGGCAGTATATTTTGGGGCGCGCGGCGCTTCAAGCAACGAGCCAGCCATCCAGCAGCTTGGCTGACGCCGCCGATGGCTTGTTCATTTGCAGTTTTGCCTGCGGCGCCTGATCGCTTTGCAGCTTGACGTTAAACGTCATCAGTTCATCGCGCCGGAACGCATGCACAACGACTTGCTCGCCGACCGCATAGCGCGCCAGCAGACTGTCGAGGTTCGTGGACGTCACGCGCAAACCGTCGAGCGCGATCAGCACGTCGTTGGCCGACAGGCCGGCCACATGCGCGGCGCCGCCGGCGTACACCTGCGCCAGTTGGCATTCGCTGCCGCGCGCCGCGGCCGACGCGATCCGCACCTCAAGGCTCGGAGTCTGCCGCTTGCGCTGGTCGGAAAAAGCAAGGCCGAACGGGCTCAACAATCTGGTCAGTGGCAAGTCATCCGTGCCGCGCACGTAGCGGTCGAAAAAGCGTTTCAGTTTCAAGCCGCTGATTTCTTCGATCAGCGCTTCGACTTCGGCTTCGCTGACGCCCCGTTGCGTTGCGCCGGCCGTATAAAAATCGTGTCCGTAACGCTGCCACAATGCGCGCATCACATCGTCCAGCGATTTTTGGCCATCGGTTTTCGCGCGCATCGTCAAGTCGAGCGCCAGCGCGACCAGCGCGCCTTTGGTGTAATAGCTGACTAGCGCGTTCGGTGAGTTTTCATCCTGACGGTAATACTTGATCCACGCATCGAAGCTGGCTTCAGCGACGCTTTGTTTGAACCGGCCCGCGCCGCGCAACACGTTGTTCGCCAACCGCTCCAGCCGTTTCAGGTAATCGGCGCGCTCGATGACGCCGCTCCGGGCCAGCATCAGATCGTCGTAATAACTGGTGAAGCCTTCGAACAGCCAAAGCAGGTGCGTGTAATTTTCTGCTTGCAGGTGGTACGGCACAAACGCTGCCGGCTTGATGCGCTTGACGTTCCAGGTGTGGAAATATTCATGGCTGCACAAGCCGAGAAAGGTGCGGTAGCCAGCGCTGGTTTCCGCTTGTCCTTTGACCGGCAAATCGTTGCGCGCGCACAAGAGCGCAGTCGAGGAACGGTGTTCCAGGCCGCCATAACCGTCACCGACCGCCATCACCAGGAACAGATAACGTTCCATCGGTGCGTGCAGCGAGCGCGGTTCGAACAAGGCAATTTGCGCTTCGCAGATTTTTTTCAAGTCGGTGGTAATGCGCGCCAGATCGAGGTTCGGCACTTTGCCGGTGATGGCAATTTCATGCAGCACGCCGTGTGCCTTGAAACTCGCCAGAGCAAAATTCCCCATTTCGACCGGATGGTCGATCAGTTCGTCGTAATCGGCGGCCAGATAGCTGCCAAAACCGTGTTGCGCCGCTCGCCATTCCGGCAGCGTAGTCGCAATGCGCCATGACATGCCGGCCGGATCGTCTGGACGGCGGAGGACGAGCAGATGCGGTCGATGCTCTTGCCCAATGACGCGTAGGCAAAGGCTGCTGGCGTTGAAAAAACCGTGCGTCTGGTCGAGGTGTGCGGCGCGTACCGACAAGTCCCAGGCATACACCTCGTACGACAGGGTCAGTTGCCCGCTGCACGGTGCCGCTCGCCAGCTATCCTTGTTCAGTTTCTCCAGCGCGACCGGCTGGTCGCCGCATTCGGCGCGGATCTGCACGATGTTGCGGGCAAATTCGCGAATCATGTAACTGCCGGGTATCCAGGACGGCAACGCAAACATTTGGCCATCCGGCGCCGGCTGATCGACCGTCAGCGTGACCGCGAACAAATGTCCGGCCAGATCCTTGGGGGCAATGCCGTATTCGATCCGCTGCTTGATCGAGCGTTTCATCACACCCTCACGTTGACCGCGATCAGGGTCAGCAATTGCGCGCCGACGATGATCAAAGTCAGCCGGTAACGCAGCTTCAGCGCCCAGTCCGGCATGTGATATTGCGGATACATCCGCTTGTCGAAGCGATACGAATAGATGAAACAGATCATCGAAAACAGGAAGCCGAGGCCGATGTCGAACAGCACCGCCAGCCACGCCAGGATGGCTGGCGCGATGCCCCAGAACAGCACCTTCTTGGTCCGCTCACCGCTCATGTCGCCGGTCAGCAGCGCCGCGCCCCAGTGGATGCCGCCAGTGAATGACAGGATCGCGATGCCGTACGACAGTTGTCCGCGGACGACGTCGCCCAGCCAGCCCGGATGGACGATCCAGCACGCCAGCGACAGCAGCACGAACGGTACCAGCGCGCCGATGCACAGGATGTGCGCCAGTCGTTTGTCGAAAAAGTGGTTATTCAGGAACTGCCTGTATGGAAGCATCAAGTCATCCATCAGATCATCGGGTTTCATCGTGAATTCCTCACAAATTGGGTGCCAGCCAGTGTTTCAGCGTTTGTTCCGGCACGCCGCTTCGTCTGGTTATATCGCTCAGCTGGTCGGCGCCGATCTTGCCGACCGCAAAAAATTTTGCTTCCGGATGTGCAAAGTAGAAACCGCACACCGACGCGCCCGGCAGCATCGCATACGATTCGGTCAACGTCATGCCGATTTTGTCGCATTGCAGCAGTTTGAACATTTCCGCCTTGACCGTGTGTTCCGGGCAGGCCGGATAACCGGGCGCCGGACGGATGCCGCGGTAGTGTTCCTTGTGCAAGTCGTCCTTGCTCAACAGTTCATCGTGAGCATACGCCCAGATATCCTTGCGCACCCGTTCGTGCAGGTATTCGGCGAACGCTTCGACCAGCCGGTCGGCCAGCGCCTGCAGCATGATCGCGCTGTAATCGTCGTGCGCCTGCTTGAATTTCTCCAGCTGTGCTTCGATGCCGAGGCCGGTGGTGACCGCGAATAAGCCGATATAGTCGGCGATGCCGGACGCTTTCGGCGCGATGTAATCGGCCAGGCACAGGTTCGGATGCGCGACGCCGTTCACCACCGGTTTTTCGGTCTGCTGCCGCAAGCCGCGCCAGGTGAACGCGATCTGTTTCCTGCTCTCGTCGGTATAAATTTCGATATCGTCGCCGACGCTGTTGGCCGGCATCAGCGCAACTGCCGCGTGGGCGGTCAGCCATTGCTGTTCGATCAGTTGCGCCAGCATCGTTTGCGCGTCGGCAAACAGCTTGCGGGCTTCCTCGCCGGTTTTCGCATCGTCGAGGATGTCCGGATAATGGCCGACCAGTTCCCAGGTATGGAAGAACGGACTCCAGTCGATGTATTGCGCCAGCGTTGCCAGATCGGCGTTTTTCAGCAAGCGCTGGCCGAGCATCGTCGGTTTGACCGGTGCCTGATCGCCGGTGAAGCTGAAGTGCGGCGCATTCCGGCGCGCTTGTTCGAGCGGCAGCAGCGCCGGCTGCTTTTTGCTGGCGTGCAGCGCGCGCAGGTGTTCATAATCAGTGGCGATGTCGCCGAGGGTTTTCTCCCGTTGCTCCGGCGTCAGCAGCGCTTGCGCCACCAGCACCGCACGCGACGCATCAGCAGTCTGGATCACCGGGCCATCGTAGTTCGGCGCGATCTTCACGGCGGTATGCGCGCGGCTGGTGGTGGCGCCGCCGACCATCAGCGGGATGTTGCGTTCGCGGAAATACGGGTCGCGCTGCATTTCGCTGGCGACATACGACATTTCTTCGAGTGACGGCGTAATCAGGCCGGACAGGCCGATGATGTCGGCGTTCTCCTCTTTGGCCTTGGCGAGGATTTCCGCCGCCGGCACCATCACGCCCATGTTGACCACCTCGAAATTGTTGCACTGCAAGACGACCGCGACGATGTTCTTGCCGATGTCATGTACGTCGCCCTTGACGGTCGCGATCACGATCTTGCCCTTCGGTTTGCTCTCGCCCAGCAGTTTCTTTTCTTCCTCGATATGCGGTACCAGATGCGCGACTGCCTGTTTCATCACGCGCGCTGACTTGACCACTTGCGGCAGGAACATCTTGCCCTGGCCGAACAAATCGCCGACCACGTTCATCCCGTCCATCAGCGGGCCTTCGATCACCTGGATTGGACGTCCGCCGGCGGCAGAGATTTCCTGGCGTGCCAGTTCGGTATCTTCTTCGATCCACTGCGTGATGCCGTGCACCAGCGCATGCGTCAGCCGCTTGCCGACCGGTTCGTTGCGCCATTCGAGCGACGCTTCTTCGTGCTTCGCGCCCGCCTTGAACTGGGAGGCGATTTCGATCAGTCGGTCAGTCGCGTCCGGACGGCGGTTCAGCACCACGTCTTCGACCCGTTCGCGCAGATTGGCCGGGATTTCGTCGTACACGCCGACCATGCCGGCGTTGACGATCCCCATGGTCATGCCGGCCTGGATCGCGTGATACAGGAACACGGTGTGAATCGCTTCGCGCGCCGGATCGTTGCCGCGGAAGCTGAAGCTGACGTTCGACACGCCACCGCTGATTTTCGCCAGCGGCAGATGCTGCTTGATCCAGCGGGTCGCCTCGATGTAATCGACCGCGTAATTGTTGTGTTCGTCGATGCCGGTGCCGATCGCGAAAATGTTCGGGTCGAAGATGATGTCTTCCGGCGGGAAGCCGACTTCGTCCACCAGCAGCTTGTAGGCGCGTTGGCAAATGTCGATCTTGCGCTGATAGGTGTCGGCTTGTCCCTGTTCGTCGAACGCCATCACGATCGCTGCGGCGCCGTAACGGCGGCACAGCTTCGCGTGCTGCAGGAAAAGCGCTTCGCCTTCCTTCATCGAAATCGAATTGACGATGCCTTTGCCTTGCAGGCATTTCAGGCCGGCTTCGATCACTTCCCATTTTGACGAGTCGAGCATCACCGGTACGCGGGCGATGTCCGGTTCGGAAGCGATCAGATTCAGGAAGCGCGTCATCGCGGCGACCGAATCGAGCATCGCTTCGTCCATGTTGATGTCGATTATCTGTGCGCCGTTTTCAACCTGCTGGCGTGCGACCGCCAGCGCTTCGTCGTATTTCTCGCCGATGATAAGCCGCGCAAATGCTTTCGAGCCAGTGACATTGGTGCGTTCGCCGACATTCACGAACAGCGACGAATCGTCGATGATGAACGGTTCCAGTCCGGACAGACGCATCACTGGCGGAATGTCTGGAACCTGGCGCGGCGGGATATCCTTGATTGCATCGGCAATCGCGCGGATGTGATCCGGCGTGGTGCCGCAGCAGCCGCCGGCGATGTTCACCAACCCGGCTTGCGCGAATTCCTTGACCAGCCGCGCAGTGACGGCCGGTCCTTCGTCGAAGCCGGTGTCGCTCATCGGGTTCGGCAAGCCGGCATTCGGATACAGGCAGACGAAAGTGTCGGCGATTTTCGAAATTTCTTCCGCATACGGGCGCATCAGCGAGGCGCCGAGCGCACAATTCAAACCGATGGTCAGCGGCCGCGCATGACGCACCGAGTGCCAGAACGCAGTCACGGTCTGGCCGGACAAGATGCGGCCGGATGCGTCGGTGACCGTGCCGGAAATCATGATCGGCAACCGCTGGCCGCTTTCTTCAAAGAAGCTGTCGATCGCGAACAGCGCCGCTTTCGCGTTCAGCGTGTCGAAAATGGTTTCGACCAGCAGCAAGTCGGCGCCGCCTTCGACCAGCGCGCGCACCTGC
>JAYFNP010000216.1:0-5134 GCA_034933385.1 Burkholderiaceae bacterium
GCCCGAGGTGTTGCCGGCCAAGTATTGTGCATGCACCGCACTCTGAATCCCGGACGCGACCGTATCAGCGGAAGCGCCATCAGCGAGGGTGATCTTGACATTGGTTCCCGTAACGTTATGCGAGTTCTGGCCGAATTCGTAGGTGATGCCATCCAGCGTGAAGGTATCGCCGTCCGTCACTGAACCAGCTGCCGGGGAAGAGAGGTCAAAGGTACCGCCAGCCTGCAGGGTCATGGTGTCATGGCCACTGGCGTTGGCGCCAGCAGAAATGTCGAGACCTGTCGCGTTCTGGATGGCGGCCGCACTCGCTGCGTCACCCGCCGTGGATGTCAGCGCGATATTCCGGCCGTCTGTGGTTGCCAGCGTCAGCGCGCCAGTCGATGCGTCGGCGGTCGCCGTCACACCGGTCTGGTTAGCAACCGCATTGATCGCGGTAGCGGCATTGCGGCCCTGGGTCACAGCATTGGTGCTGCTGGCAATCGCGCCAACCGAGACGCCATTCACTTTCAGCACGCCGCTAGCCAATGCGGAACGGGCCGTCGGCGCAGAAGCAGTCAGCGAGTTGCTGGCGGTCGCGGTGACGCCGGTTTCAGTAGTTTTGGCGTTGATTGCGGTTGCCTTGGCGGTTGCGCTGGCTGCATCCACCCCGGCTGCACTGGTCGCTGCCGATGCACCGATGGAAACTCCGTTGATGGTGACCGCACCGGACGTGCCATCCAACACTGCATTGCTGACGGCCGTCGTACCGGCAGTCCCCGTTTGGTAAGTTCCCAACTGGCTGGTGGACGCGCCGCTGACGCTGACAGCGATCGTTTGGCTGGCATTAGCGCCGACCTGGAATTGTGCGCTCGAGAACGAGCCGTCAAGCAGGTTCAGGCCGTTGAACTGGGTGGTTTCCGAAACGCGCTGGATTTCCGACAGCAGTTGCTGCACTTCGGAATTCAGTGCGCTACGGTCCGAAGCCGAGTTGGTCGAGTTGGCCGATTGCAGTGCCAAAGTACGAATACGCTGCAAGTTGGTGGACACCTGGCTGAGCGAACCTTCAGCGGTTTGCGCCAGCGAAATACCGTCGTTGGCGTTACGTGCAGCCTGGTTCATGCCGTTGATTTGCGAAGTCATCCGGTCGGAAATCGACAGGCCGGCAGCGTCGTCCTTGGCGTTGTTAATGCGCAAGCCGGAAGACAGACGTTGCAGTGCGGTATTCAGCGCGCTTTGCGAGTTGGCCAAGTTGCGTTGGGCGTTCAGTGACGCAATATTGGTATTGATGCTTGAAGACATGGTGATTCTCCTAAAAATCTTGTTCCGATAGATTCGGGCTAGAGAGCCTTCTGCATTGGTTTGTTGCTATGAGTCAAACAGACCGCTGCTGACACACTTATCGGACAAGATGCCGGAAAGTTTAGCTAGGGAAACACCACTGGAAACCACAAGCTTGCTTTATTGTTAACTAACAAGCTGCTTCTAATCGGCAAGCGAACAAAAAACTTTAGGTTTCGGAAGAATTTGTTTTGGAGCATTAATCTTTAAAATAAAGCAATGAAAATCAATGACTTGTAAATTTTTCCTGAATTGGAAGAAAAAAAAATTTATTTGTGGGATTTTTTGATAATTTTTTGCTTGATTGAGGGTTCATCAGCTGTTGCCCATCGCTGTCGGCCATCGAATCGTTCTCCGTTGGCGCACCGATTCAAGACCACGCCTGGCTTGAGATGACGCCGACGAGAAATCAAGCAGCAACGCACACGCAGTTGCGTCCTTGTTTCTTGGCCTGGTACAGCCCTTTATCGGCCCGTGAAAGCAGATCGTCAAAGCCGCGGTCATCTTCGCTAACGCTGGTCACGCCAAAACTGACGGTAAAATGGATTTCCAGTTCATCGTGCATCAGCATCAATCCGGCAATCTGCGCCCGCAAATTTTCAGCCACCGTCCGCCCTTGTTCCAGATCGGCATCCGGCAGCACCAGCACGAACTCTTCGCCGCCGATACGCCCCAAAATGTCCGTGCCGCGAATCGAGCCAAGAATCTCGTTCACCATTGCGCAAATCACCTGGTCGCCAAACAGGTGGCCGAAGGTATCGTTGATGTCCTTGAAAAGGTCGATGTCCAGCATCAGTACCGACAATTTGCTGCCGTGCCGTTTGGCCAGCGCGAAATCGCGCGCCCCCATTTCCATTAGCGAACGACGGTTATTGCACCCGGTCAATGGGTCGGTTTGGGAAGAACTGTAATATTCCTGCAGCAGGTTGGTTTGTTGCTGGAAAAGGCCAGCGACATGCCGCACCAGCGACCATGCGATCAAACTGAACAGCAAAGCGATTGAAGCAATGATGCCGCCCATCCGCAACGCGGCCTTCCAGAACTGTTTTTCGATGTCGTGCACGAATATGCCAGTACCGATGGCCCATCCCCAAGGCTCAAAAGGCATCGCGACCACCATTTTTATTTTTTGCTCGGACGAGTCGTTCCGCGGATAGAGCTTGTAATACACCGGCTCGCCATTTCTCCTGGCGCTGTCGATCAGCCGCCGGATAGGATAGGCGCCATCCTCGTCGCGCAGATCGAGCCAGTTCCGGCCTTCGCGCTCGGGCTTTTGCGGCAGCATGACATTGTTGCCGGCAAAATCATAGACAAAAAAATTCTCGATTTCGCCATAATTCAGCCCACGCAACACATTGAGCGTCAATTCACGAGCCGTGGCGTCGCTGAACTCGCCTTTGACCGCGCGCTGGTGGAAAAAATGAGCGGTATGGCGGGCAACCTTGGACAGCGCGCGTACTTTCGCCACGTTTTCGTCGATGATGGAATTTCGCAAGGCCCAGAAAGCCGCAACGGAAAGCAAGGCCATGGCCAAACCACCTGCGATGGCTATCACCCGCAATTTGACCGACATCCTGGAACCTTGGCTCCGCATCTGCTCCGCTATGTGTGGCTCCACCAGCCATTCTCCATAATTGCCTGGTATTCTGCATCCCTCATCCAGACATTAATTAAACGCCGCACAGAAATTGTTGAATTAAGACAAGTTACCTTACGAGCGAATAACATTGTTTGCGTTATCGCAAACTCCGCGCGAAGGAAAGCAAGAGAGAAGGAAACAAACGGCTCACCGGTTAAGGCATGGTCTTGATGGTTGGCAGCATAATCCTGACTGACAACCCACCGGATTCGCTGCGACTCAGTTGCAACTGGCCGCCATGCTGCTGGATGACACGGTTGACGATCGCCAGGCCGAGGCCGGCACCATTTGCCTGCCCTCTGGCCGTATCCAGCCGGGTAAAGGGCCGCAGAAGCCGTTCGATTTCCGTTGGTGGCACGCCCGCCCCATGGTCGGCAATTTCAATCACCGCTTGATTGCCGTCGATGCGGCAATGCGCATCGATTTCGGCTATGCCCGTATCCTGGGTTTTGCCATAACGATGCGCATTTTCGATCAGGTTATCGAACACACGCCGCAATTCGGTGGCATTGCCTTGCACGATGGGCTTGCCTTCGGTTCGCTGGCTGATGCGCACATCCGGCCAACGTTCGGCCTCATGCGCGGCATCCGCCAGCAAAGCTGCCAAATCGAGCGGTTCGAAACTGGCGGCCTTGGTCGCTTTCGCATAGTCGAGAAACTGGCCGATGATGGCGTCCATCTGTGCAATGTCGGCTTGCATCCCCTGCTTTTCAGCATCGGACAGTCTGGCCAGTTCGATTTCGAGTTGCATTCGCGCCAGCGGCGTGCGCAGGTCGTGCGAAATGCCGGCCAGGATGAGGGCGCGGTCGGATTCGACCCGCTCCAGATCCTGTACCATCTGGTTGAAACTGCGGTTGGCGTCGGTCACTTCGGACGAGCCAGTTTCCGGCAATGGTTCCGGCTGCTGTCCACCGGCAAAAGTGCGGGCGGCAAACGCAAGTTGCGCCAACGGCTGGCTGATCAGGCGCGATATCACCGCCGCCCCCACCAGCGACAGCGCCAGCACGACCGCGGCCCAGCCAAACCATTGCAGACCGGAAGCGAGTTGCAACCGGTTCGATTCGAGCATCAGCCAGTATTCGTCGTCCTCGGCGATCTTGAAGCTGACCCAGAAACCCGGTATGTCGTTAACCTTGACAGCAAATTTGGTGTCCTCACCCAGCTTGGCGCGAACGCTGGCTTGAATCGTCGTCATCAGGTTATCGTCCGGCGGCAATTCGATGAGATCGGTCTTTTCCAGCAAATAGATGCGGATGCCCTCTTCGCTGGCCAGATCGAACAGCAATTCGCGCCGCAGATCCGGGTCTGAATGCGTCAGCGCCGCACGCGTGACGGTAACAGTTGAAACAACCTGGGAAGCGATTTGCTGTGCCAGCGGTTTGCGCTCCTGCAAATGGAAACTCGCCACCCAGGCGGCCATGCTGGCGATGATCAGGAACGCGAGCATGAAAAACGTGCGCCAGAACAGCGCGCTCTTCAGCCAGGATAATCTTTTGGGGAGGGTGGGCATCCGTTCCTGCGCTCGGCAGCGAAATTATTGTTTCTGCCCTTCCGGGATGAACACATAGCCCAGCCCCCAGACCGTCTGGATATACAGCGGGTTGGCCGGGTCAGGCTCGATCAGCTTGCGCAGACGGGAAATCTGCACGTCCAGACTGCGGTCGTACACTTCATATTCCCGACCACGCGCCAAGCCCATCAATTTTTCGCGCGACAGCGGTTGGCGCGCGTGGCGGGCAAACACCTTGAGCACCGCAAACTCGCCGGTGGTCAACGCAACCGATTCGCCGTTTTTTTTCAGCGTGCGGGTGCTGAGATCGAGCGTGAATTCGCCGAAATTGAAAGTCTGAGGCGTTTCGGACGGCGCACCGGGAACTTCGTCCGGCCCGATGCGGCGCAATACCGCACCGATCCGCGCCACCAGTTCGCGCGGGTTGAACGGCTTTGGCAGATAGTCGTCTGCGCCCATTTCCAGCCCGATGATGCGATCCATGTCTTCGCCTTTGGCGGTCAGCATGATGATCGGCGTCTTGTCGCCGGCGCCACGCAGCCTGCGGCAGATCGACAACCCGTCTTCGCCCGGCAACATCAGATCCAGCACCAGCAAGTCGAACCGCTCACGTATCCACATCCGATTCATGCCTTGCGCATTTTCGGCGGTAACCACGGTGAAGCCTT
>JAYFNP010000217.1:0-4647 GCA_034933385.1 Burkholderiaceae bacterium
GTCGCGAGCCAGCAGGCCCTTTTCTTCGGCTTCCTTCAGCGGTTTTTCAACTGCCAGCAATGGCAGTCCAGTACGTTCAGCGAACAGGCCGGCCTCAAAACCGTCGTTCAGCCGCAATGCATTCAGCATGAATTCGAAACCGAGATCTTGCGAAGAGATTACAAACTCTTCCTGTACCGGTTCGTGTTTTTGCGCAAATTCGATGTAGGCTTTTGGCTGCATGTAACGCATTTGACGAACAATGCGATCCGGAAATGAGATCTTCGAGTGCGCACCAGCGCCGATGCCGAGGTAGTCGCCGAAACGCCAGTAATTCAGGTTGTGGCGCGACTGCCGCCCAGGTTGGGCGTAGGCCGAGACTTCGTAATTCAGATAACCGGCTGCCGAAGTTTCTGCGCGGATCATGTCCTGCATGTCGGCGCAGATTTCTTCGTCCGGCAGCACTGGAGGCTGCCTGGCGAAAACCGTACCCTGGTCCAGCGTCAGGTGATACACCGACAGGTGCGGCGGTTCGAAACCGATCGCCGTTCTGATGTCCTCCTGTGCCTGCCCGAATGTCTGCGACGGCAGGCCGTACATCAGGTCGAGATTGAAATTCTCGAAATTTTTTTGCGTTATCTCGACTGCCAGTCGTGCCTGATCGCCATCGTGAATGCGTCCTAGCAACCGCAAGCTGCGCGAATTGAAACTCTGGATGCCAACCGACAACCGGTTGACGCCACTGGCGCGAAAAGCCTTGAACTTGCTCACTGCGAATGTGCCGGGATTCGCCTCCATCGTGATTTCGGCGTCTGGCTCAAGCGGCAACAGCGCGCGCACATCCGACAGCAGCTTGTCCAATCCGCCAGCAGACAACAGGCTGGGCGTGCCACCGCCGATGAATACCGTCTGCACGCGCCGTCCCCAGACTTGCGGCAACGCCGTTTCCAGATCCGTTTTAAGCGCGGCGAGATAGGATTCTTCCGGAATGCCGGAATGAGCCGGAAATGAATTGAAGTCGCAATATGGGCATTTCCGCGCGCACCACGGGAAATGGATGTACAGCGACAACGGCGGCAATGACGCCAGCCGTACAGCGCCCGGAAGGGCAATCGGATTAGCGGAAACCATGTTCTGTCACCCTTGAAAACAGCATTTTTTCAGGAGTATGCATTAAAAATGGTTATTCAGGCCAAATGATCTGAGGCAGTTTAAAAATACAGGCTCCAGTATACTTTCTGATCCTGATCCGGCATTCAGCGCATTTTTTCGATCAGAGCAACCATTGCCTGTCCTCGATGCGACAGGCGATTCTTTTGATCGGGCGGTAGTTCAGCGGCGGTACAGTGCAATTGCGGCAGCCAGAAATGCGGGTCGTAACCGAATCCATTACGACCGCGCGTCGTGGCGATGACTTCGCCATACCACCGTCCGTCGGCAATCACCGGCTGCGGATCGTCCGCATGGCGCACATACACCAGCACGCAATAATAGTTGGCCGTCTTGTCGGGTTGAGACGCCAGCCGTTCCACCAGCTTCTGGTTGTTGCGCAAATCGGATTTCGGCTCGCCTGCATAACGCGCCGAATGCACGCCCGGTTCGCCGCCAAGCGCGCTCGCGCAAATGCCGGAATCGTCGGCCAACGCCGGCAGGCCGGTCAGCCGCGACGCATGGCGTGCTTTGGCCAATGCGTTTTCGACGAACGTGCCGAACGGCTCGTCCGCTTCCGGCACACCAAATTCGGCTTGCGGATGCAACTCGAAGCCAAGTGGCGCGAGCATCTGATTCAGTTCGTTGAGTTTTCCGGCGTTGTTGGACGCCAGCACGATGGACTTGTTCATGATCCCGGGAAGGTTATCCTTCAATCAGGCCGAGCACCGTTTTTTGCTTGACGATCAATTCCGCAATGCCTTTGTGTGCCAAATCGAGCAACCGGTTCATCGTCTGGCGATCGAAGGCCGCGCCTTCGGCCGTACCCTGCACCTCGATGAAGTGGCCCTGGTCGGTCATCACCACGTTCATGTCCGTGTCGCAATTCGAATCTTCGTTGTAATCGAGATCGAGCAGCGGCATCCCTTGATGCACGCCAACCGAAATGGCGGCGACAAACTGCTTCAGCGGAATCGCCGGCAAATGCTGGTGGCTGACCAGGAACGCGAACGCATCATACGCCGCCACCATCGCGCCGGTAATCGCCGCGGTGCGCGTGCCGCCGTCTGCCTGAATGACGTCACAGTCGAGATGCAGCGTGCGCTCGCCGATCGCATTCAAATCGAACGCCGCGCGCAATGATCGGCCAATCAGCCGCTGGATTTCCTGCGTTCGTCCGGATTGCCGCCCGCGCGCCGCTTCGCGATCCATGCGCGTGTGTGTCGAACGCGGCAGCATGCCGTATTCCGCAGTCAGCCAGCCCTGCCCTTTACCCCGGAGAAAACCGGGTACGTTATCGGCAATGCTGGCGGTACAGATCACGCGCGTATCGCCGAATTCGGCCAACACCGATCCTTCCGCATGCTTGGTGAAATGGCGGATCAGGTTGATCGGGCGAAGCGTATCAGCCGCGCGGCTACCGGATCGTGAGGAGTTGTTCATCATGCTCATTCTTTCGTTGTCCCACTGGTTTTCTGGAGTGCGCCGCGGATCTCGGCAATTGCCCGTTCGATTTCGGCTTCGTCGATCGCATTCGACTCGGCACCTCCGTCAGGTTGGGTATTTTGGATCATGGACGTGGTTTCACCTTCTTGCAATGTATTCGTCGAAATGGTGGAAGCGTCGGTCAGGCTATTCTCACCTAGCCACATCAGCGCCAAGGCGGTGGCGTTGTCGCAATTGATGCCGGCAATCGTCACGGCTCGGTTCAGCAATTCCGGCACCGCACGCATCACCGTGTTTTCGCGGAAAGCTCGCACAATCATGTTTTCCGGCAGTACGGACCAAAGACCGTCGGAGCACAACAGCAACACATCGCCGGCCTGCAACGAAACCTTGCGCGAAGTCTCGACGATCGGCTGATTGGTCGAACCGAGACAGTTGTATAGCTTGTGCCGTTCGGGATGGGTATCACGCTGCGACGGATCGACCTTGCCTTGCGCAATCAGCGCGGAGATACGCGAATGATCCTGGGTCTGCGCCAAAATTTGTCCGTTGCGCATCCAATACAACCGGGAATCGCCGCAATGCCCCCAAATAGCGCTCCGATGCTGCAGCAGGCAGGCAACGATGGTCGTGCGCGGCGATTCCGGCAAGTTGCGCGATTCGGCGTATCGAAGGATGTCACGATGCGCCGCATAGAAACAGTCTTCGAGAAAACGCTCTGGCCTTTTGATATAAGGGGTCGCGGTCTGCTGGAACATCTTGCCAATGGTCTGCATCGCAATCGCCGCCGCCATCTCACCCTGCACATGCCCACCCATGCCATCGGCCAACAACAACAGCACCGCGTCGCGCGTATAGATGTAACCCATCCGATCCTGATTGTTGCTGCGCGCGCCGATCCGGCTTTCTTGGTAAACGGAAAATTGCATGAAATGAATGAGTAAAAAGGCGATTCTTGCGTGGAAAAGGTTCCGATCACAAGCGTGATTAAAGGATATTACACAGTACGCGCCAATGCAGCAACGTCAGCCTGTCTGACACGGGACAAAACCCAGCCCAGACGTCATCCATTGCCGACCGCAGGGAAAGCTGCCACCCAAGCGGATTTTGATGAAATATCATGGGGTATATAACGAAAAATGCCACCATGGCCATATATTTGGTGGCATTTAAAATATACAAGGGGTAGTAAATTTTTAGGCGTGAAGACAACAGAACAGCCTCTCACTTGTTGAACACAGCCATCTGTCACTCATGACGCAGTGCATCGATCGGATCAAGTCGCGCCGCCCGTCTGGCCGGCATGTAACCGAAGACAACGCCGATCCCGGCAGAGAATATGAACGCCAGCAGGTTGATTCCCGGATTGAACAGGAACGGCATGTGCATCAGCGATGACAGCCCAAGGCAGGCAAAAAACGCCAACACAATCCCGATCAGCCCGCCGAGCGCGGACAACACCACCGCTTCGATCAAAAATTGCAGCAGTACTTCATGCTCGAGCGCACCGATTGCCAACCGGATGCCGATCTCGCGCGTCCGCTCGGTTACCGATACCAGCATGATGTTCATGATACCGATGCCGCCAACCACCAGGCTGACCGCCGCCACCGCGCCCAGCAATCCTGTCATCGTGCGGATCGTGCCCGACAGGGTCTCCGCGATCTGCTTGGTGTCCATCACGTTGAAGTTGTCGAGATCGTTTTCAGCCAGTTTGCGGCGCTCGCGCAGCAACGAATTGATCTGCGAGACGACCACCGAAGTGTTTGCATTGTCCTTCAGCGATACCAGAATCATCGAAATGTCGAGATTTCCGGTCAGGCGACGCTGCACGGTATTGATCGGCATCAGCACCAGATCGTCCTGATCCATCCCCATCGCGCCCTGTCCTTTCGGATACAGCAGGCCAACCACTTGGCACACGAAATTCTGGATCCGGATCTCGTCACCCAGCGGATTGCGGTTGCCGAACAACTGCTTGCGCACCGTCTCGCCGATGATGCACACAGCCTTGCCGGCGCGCTCCTCGTCCTCGAGAAATTCTCGGCCGGCTGCTAGCTTCCAGTTGCCGGT
>JAYFNP010000218.1:0-3554 GCA_034933385.1 Burkholderiaceae bacterium
AGCAATTGGCTGACTGCCGAGCCATGGGAACACGTCCTTTTGCAGCCTTGCAGTCGCTTTCTCGCGCTGCGCATCCTCCACCATTCCTTTGCGACTCTCCAACCATCTGCGTGCAATCACCTCAAAACTGTTGGCCATCCGTTCCTGACTAGCAGCCTTTTGTGCTCTCTTAACCTTGCCGGGGTCTATCCCGTTCGCCAGTTGCTTGTGCGCTTCATCGCGGCGCGATCTGGCATCTTTTAAACCAACATCCGGGTAAGTCCCCAAAGCAAGCGTCTTGCGCTTTCCGCAAAAGCGGTAATCAAGCCGCCAGTATTTACTCCCGTTGGAATGAACAAGTGCATATAGCCCATTTGTGGCAGACAGCTTATAGGGCTTATCGGCAGGCTTCGCTTTTTTGAGTGCAATGTCTGTTAGCGTCATGATGGTATATCCGGTAAGTGACGGTACAAGGTTTGCTGGAGCAGCAATGTACCGACGAATATACTGTCACGACAACATGGATTCAAGCGGACGTTAACAAACGTTATGGAACAAAAAACCCGCGTTCCTCCTATGAGAATCGCGGGTCTGCTAGACTTCTTTGGATTGCTTTGAATCGCTTTTTGGTGCGAGGGAGGGGACTCGAACCCCTACACCATTACTGGCGTCAGGACCTAAACCTGGTGCGTCTACCAATTTCGCCACCCTCGCAGTCCCACTTTCAAGGGACTGCATTTTACTGGAATTTCTTCTCGCAGTGTATTTTGCAGTTGGCTACAAAATCCTGCAACCGCCTGAAATCCCGGACCAACGAAACGCGTTGACCCATGTTTCGATACAAGACTACAATGCTCCGCCATGTAATAAAGGAAACAACCAATGATGTGCAACGATGAAACATCGGACAACCAGCATGCGAAGCGAGCCAACAATCTTGAACGTGGTCTCACGAACCGTCACATTCAGTTGATTGCGCTAGGCGGCGCCATCGGCGTCGGGCTGTTCCTCGGATCGGCCAAAGCGATTCATCAAGCCGGACCGGCGCTGCTCATCAGTTATGCCGTAGCCGGCATCGCGCTCTTTTTCACGATGCGCGCATTGGGCGAATTGCTGATTTATCACCCGATCGCCGGATCGTTTACCACCTATGCAGAAGAATACATCGGCCGATGGGCAGGCTTTTTTACCGGCTGGACTTACTGGTTCATGTGGGTGGTGGTCGGTATGGCCGAATTGACTGCCATCGGGGTATATGTGCACTACTGGTTTCCGAACGTCCCACAGTGGATGCCCGCACTGGCTGCACTGATCATCCTGACCGGAGTGAACCTCATCGCAGTAAAACTGTTTGGCGAGTTCGAGTTCTGGTTCGCACTGATCAAGATTTTTACCATTGTCAGCATGATTTTGCTCGGCCTCGGGATCATTCTGTTCGGTTTCAGCGATCTGGGCTCGACGGCCAGTTTCTCAAACCTGTGGTCGCATGGCGGTTTCGCTCCTGTCGGTGTCATCGGCGTGCTGTTGACCGTCCAGATTGCCTGTTTTTCCTACACCGGCATCGAATTGATCGGCGTGACTGCCGGGGAAACCGCCCATCCGGAAGAAGTGCTGCCGATGGCAACCAACGGCGTCACCTATCGTATCCTGTTCTTTTACATCGGCACGCTGATCATCCTCATGTCGCTGGTACCGTGGGATCAACTTAACCCGACTACCAGCCCGTTCGTTCAGGTATTCGACCGGGTTGGCATTCCGGCGGCGGGCGGGATTGTCAACTTCGTCGTGATAACGGCGGCTGCCTCTTCTTGCAACAGCGGCATTTTCAGCACAGGCCGGATGCTGTACACGCTGGCACATTTCCGTCAGGCGCCGGCGACGTTCGGCAAGCTGAACAAGCGCCATGTTCCGGCAACCGCCATTCTGCTGTCTTCCGCCTGCATGCTGATCGGCGTGGTACTCAATTATCTGGTTCCGGAAGAAGTATTCACCTACATCACCAGCGTCGTCACCGTTGCCGCCGTCTGGACCTGGGGAATCATCATCTGGTCGCATCTGAAGTATCGCCATGCCGTCGATAAAGGCCTGGCCAAAGCGGTTTCATATCGCATGCCAGGAGCACCATACTCAAACTGGTTTGTACTCGTTTTTTTGTTCGTGGTGGTCTGTTTTCTTGGGTTTGAAGCCGAAACGCGCGTTGCGCTTTACGTCGCGCCTGTGTGGTTCGCGCTCCTGACGATCGGCTACCGAATCGGCGTAAAACGGGCTCACCCTCAATAATCAGCGATACCAGTAGCGTGCCCGATCTTTTCGGTATTCTTCGACCGATAAGGTTTCACCAAAGTGCAAACTGATCGCACCGCTCTCGTCAGTACGCAAACGTTGCGCACCAATCGCGGCATAACGGTCAAGCACTTCCTGTTTCGGATGGCCATAACGGTTGCGGTAGCCAACCTGGAACAACGCGATTTCCGGTTTCACCACATTCAGGAAAGGCATTGTTGACGTGCGGCTGCCACCATGATGCGACGCGAGCAATACGGTCGAGCGCAATTTCTCCCCCTGACTGCCAATCAACTCATCTTCCTGCACCCAGCCGATATCGCCCGGCAGCAGAATTGAATGTTGCCCTGCAACGATTTTCAGCACGCAACTGCGATCATTGCTTTTCCATTTGGTGCTGGCATAACTGGACGCTTCCGGATGCAGGATCTCGAAATGCACGCCATCCCAATCCCAGTTTTGCCCGGCTGCGCAGCGACGAAACGATGCGGCAGAGCGCGCAATAGGATGATTTTCCGTCACCGACGACAGCACTTCGCCAACCGCCGTTTCGCGAATGACCGACAGCGCACCACCGGCATGGTCAGTCTCGTTATGCGTGACGATCATCGTATCCAGCGAGTTGATGCCGCGTCCTTTCAGGTACGGCAGGATCACCCGATTGCCGCCATCCGATTCCGGAGAATAGGCCGGTCCGGTATCAACCAGCAGCCGATGCCGGTGCGTTTCGACCAGCAGCGCCGAGCCTTGTCCGACATCGAATGCGGTGACCGACAGCGCACCCGGTACCGGCTGGGTCGGCGCATTCAGAAACAGCGGCAGCCAGCACGGCAATCCCAGCCAGCGAACCGGCCAGCCGCGCGGCGCCAGCATCCATAGCGAACCAACCAGCGCGAACCCGACCATCCACGCCGACGGCAACGGCGCTGACCACACCGCCAGCGGCCAGGCGCTCATCCATCCCAAGACGGCCGCAAGGATGTCGATCAACCCATGCGCCCCGCCAAACGCCCAGCCCGACAGCGGTACAGGCAAGATACAGCCAACCAAGGCCAACGGCGTCACCAGCAAGCTGACCAGCGGTATCGCCACGGCATTGGCGACCGGACTGATCAGCGACAGTTGACCGAACAGCAGCATGGTCAGCGGCACCAGCCCAAGCGTCACCGCATACTGCGTGCGCACAGCTGCCTTGAACCCGGCATACCAGCGTTGACTGCGTGACGACTCTTCACCGCGCAGCAGTGAAACACGGCCAACCGATGCGTACAAAATCACCGCAACCGCGCCGA
>JAYFNP010000219.1:0-3416 GCA_034933385.1 Burkholderiaceae bacterium
CCACAACTGGATGACTGAATCCGGCATCCGCTGGGGAATTGACGCTGCCCATCGCAAGAAGTTAGGGTTGCCTGAAAGCGAGCGTTACAGTTTCAGCGATGGCTTGCACCGACTGTTCCTGGGCTACGCGCTGCCATCCGGCAATCAGATCCCGTTTGGCCAGCGTATGCCAGCGAGCAACCCAGAAGGCTCATCTGCGGCAGCACTCGGCAGCTTGCAGCAATTCATGCGCCAACTATCCGGCCTGCAACGCGACCTGCGTGAACCGAAAACAGCGGACGTATGGATGCAGGCCCTGCTGTCGCTCACCAATCGCTTCATGCGCCCAATGGACAATGAACTGGACGACTGGCGCGAGGTGCAGCAGCATGTGCGCGAATTGTGCGAACAGATGCAGCGCGGCGGCGAACAACTCGCGATTGCTCTGGACGTGATGCAAACCGCGCTCACAGCCAGCCTTGACGAGGCAACTTGGGCCAATGTTCCGACCGGCATGGTCACGTTCACGTCGATCGGCGGCCTGCGCAACCTGCCGTACAAAATCGTCTGCGCAATCGGATTGAACGACGGCAGTTTCCCGACCACAAAGCGTCCTGCCGAATTCGACCTGATGGCGATCAGTCCGCAGGCCGGCGACCGTCAGCGGCGCAACGATGAACGCAACCTGTTCCTCGATCTGCTGCTGGCGACGCGCGAACGGCTGTACCTGAGCTACACCGGCCGCAATGTGCGCGACAATTCGCCGATGCCGCCATCGGTGCTGATTGCCGATCTGCTCGATTACCTGATTCCTGCGATTGGCAGCGCCGATGCGCGCCAGCGGCTGGTGGTTGAACATCCATTGCAGCCCTTTTCGACGGCCAGTTTCCAGCACGACAGCAACCCGCGCATCCTCAGCAGCAACGGCGAATACCATCATGCGCTGAAACAGAAACTGCTCGATCCGCCTGCATTCGCCGTACCGCCAGCCGAAACCGACGACGAGGATGAAGACGAAGCGAACGATGAAAACACGCTGAGCTTTTTTCTCGAACCGCTTCCGCCGCCGGGCGACGAATGGCGCGAAGTCTCGCTCGACCAGTTGCTGCGTTTTTTCCGCAACCCGAGCCGCTTCCTGTTGCAGCAGCGGCTCGGCATGGCTTTCCCGGAGAAGCTGGAAGAACTGCTTGATGACGAGCCGTTTCTGCCGGACCGGGATGAACAAAACACGCTGGCCGATCGCCTGCTGCCGCTGTATCTGAACGGTGCCAGTCGAGACGACATTCTTGCCAGCGCGCTTGCCGGCACCGAATATCCTCCGGGCGAGTTGGGGCAATCGCTGCTGGAGCAGGAATTGCGCGCGCTCGATGCATTTGCACAAAAATGGCGCCAGCAGACCAGCCGGCCGACGCTGCCGCCAGTCAGCCAAACGCTTGAATTCCCCATCGACGGCGAAACCTGGCGCCTGACCGGCACATTCGGCGACTTGCGCCCGGATGGCCTGATCCGCTGCCGTTTCGACAATGTGCGCCCGACCGATTACCTGGCCGGCTGGATAGCGCACCTGTTCCTGAACGCGATGATGCCCGACGGCGTGAAGCCGCAAACCGTCTGGCACTCGCGCGACGGCGAATACACGCTGAACCCGATCAGCGATGCACGCGAACAGTTGCAGCAATTACTGACGCTGTACCGCAAGGGCCTGTCTGCACCGCTGCACTTTTACCCCAAATCGGCATGGGAATATGCCAGCAACAACAATGACTTGAACAAGGCGAATGGCAAGTGGCGCGGCGGCAGAAATGAAGAATTCAGCGAAAGCCATGATCCGGCCTATCGGCAGGCATTGCGCGGCGTCCCCAATCCGCTTGACGGCGCTTTCGAAACTTGCGCCCAAACGGTATTCCAGCCGCTGCTGGCGCATATCGATGATCCCAGACTGGATGCATGACCATGACAGCCGCGACGCCATTTGACGTTTTCAACTGCCAGCTCGACGGCACCAGCCTGATCGAAGCCTCGGCCGGCACCGGCAAGACATGGAACATCTGCGGGCTGTACCTGCGGCTGCTGCTGGAACGCAAACTCGACGTGCAGCAGATTCTGGTGGTCACATTCACCAATGCCGCTACCGCCGAACTGCGCGATCGCATCCGCAGCCGCATCGCCGAAATGCGCGACCATCTGTCCGGCCAGCCGCAAGCGGCAACCGACCCGTTCATTCGCGATTTGACCGAAACGCTGGAAAACCGGCGCGGCATCGCTCGTGACCTGCTGATGGCACGGCTGGAACTGGCATTGCAAACCTTCGATGAAGCTTCGATCTTCACGATCCACGGCTTTTGCCAGCGCGCGCTGGCCGATTCCGCCTTTGCGGCGGGGCAGGCATTTGCACTGGAACTGCAACCGGATGACAGCGACCTGATGATCGAAGCCGTGCATGACTTTTGGCGACAACACATCGCCAGCAACCGCATCGGCATGGAACTGGCCGCGTACCTGTTGCAAAAAAATGATACGCCGGAAAAATTCGCCGCGCTGCTGAAGCGCCATCTGGCCAAACCGCTGGCGCAAAACCTGTGGCCGCAAGATGAAGCGCCCGCTTTCGATCATGCGGCGCTTGCCGGTGCGTACGCTGCGGCACAAGCGAACTGGGCAACGAACCGCAAGAATATCGTTGAACTGCTGAAATCATCGAAGGACTTGAAACAGACTAGTTACAAGCCAGCTTCAATTGACAGCGCTATAGCAGACTATGATGCCTTTTTCAGTGCTGGCAACCCTTTCAATAGCGGAATAAAGGACAACAGGCTCCAACTGCTACGTTCTTCCAGACTGTCTGTCGGCGCGGGAACAAAAATTAAGGGGGTTCCGCCGCAACACGAATTCTTCAACCTGGCCGAGACGCTGCTGGCCGAACGTGAGCGAACTGAGCAGGCGCTGGAACGCAAGCGCCTTGATCTGATCCAAACGCTGCTCGATGAAACCAGCCAGACCGTCTACCAGCGCAAGCGCGAACGCCGCCTGCTTTCATTTAATGACATTCTGTACAACGTGCATCTAGCGCTGCAAGGCAATCGCTGGCTGGCCGAATCACTACGCCAGCGCTTTCCGGCAGCACTGGTTGATGAATTCCAGGATACCGATCCGTTACAATTTTCCGTATTTAATACGATCTACGGCGCGAGTAAAAATCCGTTGTTTCTGGTGGGCGATCCGAAGCAGGCCATCTACCGCTTCCGCAATGCCGATCTCGATACCTACCTGAGCGCCAAACAGCAAACTTCCGCCATTTACAGCATCAGTCACAATCAGCGTTCAACCCAGGGCTTGATTGGCGCACTAAACGATTTGTTTTCCGCCAACCAGCAGGCGTTCATGCTGCCCGGACTGGATTACCAGCGGGTCGGCTTCGGCAGTAAGCCCCGCAAAAAGTT
>JAYFNP010000220.1:0-3714 GCA_034933385.1 Burkholderiaceae bacterium
TGAATCTCGCCGCCGGAGGATTTTTTGTCGACCTGCATCAGATCGATCCAGCGATCCGCACCTAACGCCGGCGCTCGGACCGGCAATCCGGCTGCTTCAACGACTGCCGTAATGCGTTGCTTCGTCTGTTCATCGATATAACCCATGCGCTGCGACAGTTCGGCCGCCATCACCATACCGCAGCCAACGGCCTCACCGTGCAGCCATTCACCATAACCCAATCCCGCTTCAATCGCATGGCCAAACGTATGTCCAAAATTCAAAATCGCGCGCAACCCGCCTTCGCGTTCATCCTGCCGCACGACCTCTGCCTTGATCTCGCATGAACGCTGGATGGCAACCGCCAGTGCTGCCGGATCACGCGCCACCAGCTTGCCGATATTCGCTTCGATCCAGTCAAAAAATTCTTTGCCAGTGATACAGCCGTGCTTGATCACTTCGGCCAGTCCGGCAGAAAGTTCACGCGGCACCAGCGTATCGAGTGTGGTCGTGTCGGCAATCACTGCCAGAGGCTGATAAAACGCGCCAATCATGTTTTTGCCGAGCGGATGGTTGATGCCAGTCTTGCCTCCAACCGACGAATCGACTTGCGCCAGCAAAGTCGTCGGTACCTGAATGAACGGCACGCCGCGCATGTAACTCGCCGCCGCATAGCCGGTCATATCGCCAATCACGCCGCCACCGAGCGCAATCAACGTCGTTTGTCGATCGCATTTTTCGGCCAGCAGCACGTCAAAAATCTTCATCAGGTTTTCCCAATTCTTTTCCTGCTCACCGTCTGGCAACACGATTGGAATCACCTGCTTGCCGGCAGCCTGTAGTGTCTGCGTCAACCGGGCGAGATATAACGGCGCGACAACGGTATTCGTCACTACTGCCACGCGCTGGCCGACAATCGCTTGCGCGAACAGTTCGTACCGGTCGAGCAGCGACTGGCCGATTTCGATCGGGTAGCTGCGTTCTCCCAGTTCGACCCTCAAATGGATGGAAGACGCCATTTGCGTTTTCATGCTTTTTCCTGATCGGTGTTACGGTTAGTCGATTTGTTCACGCCGCCCTCGCGCTGGCGCGCTTCCAGTTGTGTCAAGATCGCTTGCACCATCGAATGCACATTGGGACTGCCTGTGTCGACGGTAAAGTGGGCAATCTCGTTATACAGCGGTTCGCGCTGACGCGCTAATTCTTCGATTTTCTTGCGCGGGTCAGCTGTTTGCAGTAACGGACGGTTCCGGTCGTTGACTGTACGATGCAGAAGGCTGTTAACGCTAGCACGCAGGTAAATCACCGTACCGCGCGTTTTCAGAAAGTTGCGGCTTTCCGGATTGAGAACCGCCCCGCCACCAGTCGCCAGCACAACCCCTTGCTGCTGCGTCAAGTCGCGTATCACTTCAGCTTCACGCCTTCGAAAGCTTGCTTCGCCTTCGATTTCGAATATCAGCGGAATGGTGGCGCCGGTGCGCGCCTCGATCTCCTGGTCGGAATCGACAAAACGCATTCCGAGACGCTTCGCCAGCGCGCGGCCCACGGTGGTCTTGCCGGCGCCCATCAGGCCGACGAGGAAAATATTGCTGTACATGGGCGGAATTGTAACCTGCTCCGGCGCGGTTTGTCGCGTCGGAGCAGTACCTGTTTCAGGTGTCAGTTGGCCTTGAAGGTTCCGAGGTTAACTGGCCAGTAAATAGCATTCCCTTTGGGCGAGGTAATACCAATGTAAATTATGCCCGTTACGTTCTTGGTTCCGGCCAGATCGCAACCACTCGGCGTAACCGTTACCGTATGAGTGGTACCCCGTACCGATGCCAACGGGCTGGAAGGCGCCTGATCTGCGACAGAAGCCGTAAAGATCGTGCCACTGGCGTTAGTCCCATTGGTCATGCTCAGAGTCGTGCCTTGCGGCATCGGATTGTCATTTTCGTCGGTAATCCGGACGTTGAATGATTGCGCATCGCAACTGGTGCTGAAATCACGAGTTATGTAGCCCACTGAACCACCACTGACCGGATAATGAATCCGTCCCCAGGAACCACTCATGTACAGCATCTGACTGGTTGACAGGTTCGACGATCCACTGGTAGCCGTTGCGGTAATCGTTCCAACACCGCTGGATGGCCTCGGATTCTGGCTTCTCCAGATAACCGTACATGCGCCATTGCTTGTAACACAACGCGCATCAGTACCGCTACTGCCAACGATCGCACCAGCATCGGTAGTAAAGACTACCTGCGTGCCATCGGCAACCGCCTGGCCATTGGCATCCGCCAACAAGGCAAGCACGGTAAGCTGCGTATTATCGTAACTCCAGCCCTCTGGTGAGTGCGTCGATAACGATAGCGAGAAAGCGGTCTGCACCGGTTGTCCCGTGGTGACCGTCACGGTATCCGACAAGGCGCTGATACTCGTGCCCGAAACAGTAGCGATCACACGCACGGTCGTCGGCAAGGTTCCAGATTTAAGGGAAACCGACACCAGGCCGTCAGCATCTGTCGTGCCATAAGAAGATACCAGCGTAACTGAAGACGTTGTTTGCGTCGTGAAGTTCACGGTGACACCGGCAATACCGGCATTCGAGTTATCAACCACCTTGAACGTCAGCAACGCGATTTCAGTACGGCCGTTGCCACCTGCACCCTGAATGACGATCGACTTGTCGCTCGGCACCGCAGAAACGAAATTCACAGCGACCGGTGTCGCGGCAATGGTAGCGCCTACCTGGAAGTTGGCCGATGCACTGACCGCCGCCGATGCGCCGGTCACCGTTGCCGTTGCCGTCACGGTCGCAGCGCCCGCGCCATTGCCCGCGGATTTCAGGCTGACCGTGGCAACACCATTTGAATCCGTCAAAGCCGTCGCAGAAGTGGGAGAAATGGTCGCCAGACTGTTGCTGACGGTGAACGTGACGATTTCATTCGCTGCAGCCCCGCCGGAACTGTTCTTCAGCCTGGCAGTAACAGTCAATGAACCTGAGCCGCTGATCGTGTTTGATGCCACACCGCTTGAGTTGGTCAAGGCTACGGCCATTGTGCCACCCGATGTGGACGAACAGCTTTCTCCAGCGGCACAGTCCGTCGACCCGGCAGAGCCGCCACCACCACCGCAAGCCACCATCAGCATGGCAAGGGCCCCGAACACGACAAAAACCGTAAGTTTTCGCCACGATTGCTTGATTGAGTCAAGTTTCATTGTTATGTCCTAAAATGGTTGAACTATGGGGAACTAGCTTCTTATTGTTTCGCAAGACGGTCGGCAACGATCTTCGGCGTTATGAAGATCAGCAGTTCGGTCTTGTCGTTGGTTCGGTCCCGCTTCTTGAACAAATTCCCGAGAACCGGGATATCGCCGAAAAACGGAATTTGTGTCGTGGTATCACTCTGCGTCTGCTGGAAAATGCCACCCAGCACCACCGTGCCACCGTTTTCGACCAGTACCTGGGTCTTCACATGCTTGGTGTCGATCGCAATCCCTGCGCTGGTCGAGATTTTGGTGTTCGGGCTATCCTTGGTCACATCGACATCAAGGATCACGTTGCCGTCCGGCGTGATTTGCGGCGTTACCTCAAGCTTCAGGCTGGCCTTGCGGAACGCAATCGACGTCGCGCCGCTGCTGGTCGATTGCTGATACGGCAATTCGGTACCCTGTTCGATCAGGGCCTTGGTCTGATCAGCCGTCACGACACGCGGGCTGGAAATGATCTTGACTTTGCCGTCCGCCTCGAGC
>JAYFNP010000221.1:0-3545 GCA_034933385.1 Burkholderiaceae bacterium
GCAATGTCGAGCACGCCGAGCAAACCGAAGGTAGTGTTCATTGCAACCCGGGTGAGATCCGACATGCCATCCTCGACCTTGCCTTGCAGCAGGTTGTTGACCATTGTCCAGACATCGCCGATATTGCCGAAGAAATTGCCGATGCCGGTTTGCACGAACGACGGCAGCGCTTCGTGGTAGACGGTCGCCGCAGGTTTCAGCGCGACCTTGTCAACAGTATCGTTGAAGTTGAACATCGCACGGTTGAAATTCTCGTACGGGTCTTTCGGGTTGTTGGTCGAGGCACATCCGGAAATCGCGGCTGCTGCAGCCAGTGCCATGGCAATTTTGGCGGCACGTTTTGAGGGGGTCATTTCGAGTCCTTTCCTTCGGCGGCCTTAGAGAACAGGAACTGGCTGATCAGGTTTTCCAGCACAATGGCCGATTGGGTCATGTTGATTGTGTCGCCCGATGCCAGGGTTTCGCTTTCGCCGCCAGCTTCGAGCCCGATATATTGTTCGCCCAGCAAGCCGGACGTCAAAATTTTTGCCGTGCTGTCTTTCGGGAATTTGTAGCGTTCATCCAGATTCAGCGTGACCTGAGCCTGAAAGCTTTTGTCGTCAAAACGGATCTCGCCGACCCGTCCGACCACAACGCCGGCGCTCTTCACCGGCGCACGCGGTTTCAGCCCGCCGATGTTGTCGAACCGTGTCAGCACCGAATACGTTTTTTCAAACGACATCGAACTCATGTTGCCCGCTTTGAGCGCCAAAAACATCAGCGCCGCCGCACCCAGCAGCACGAACAGCCCTACCCAGATATCAAGTGATTTACGTTGCATAGTGTTGCCTATCTGCCGGCGCGTCATGACATAGGTCAATGTCGCCAGTCGAATCTAATATTTTACTACGGGCAAAATGCCCGATTCTTGATTTACTTCACTTCCAGCCACTACTTGAACATGAATGCCGTGAGGATGAAATCCAGCCACAGCACCACCAGTGACGACACCACGACGGTGCGCGTCGTCGCACGCGCTACGCCCTCCGGTGTCGGATGAGCTTCATAGCCCTGATACAGTGCGGTAAACGTCACCGCAAACCCGAACACCACACTTTTGATCACGCCATTCGCAATATCGTCCCAAAGATCGACACCAGCTTGCATTTGCGACCAGAACGCGCCGTCATCCACGCCGATCAGCTGGACGCCGACGAGATAGCCGCCGATGACACCAACCGCGCTGAAAATCGCCGCCAGCACCGGCATCGAAATCACCCCGGCCCAGAAGCGTGGCGCCAGCACGCGCTCGACCGGGTTGACTGCCATCATTTCCATCGCTGCCAGTTGTTCGCCGGCTTTCATTAACCCGATTTCCGCCGTCAGCGAAGTGCCGGCGCGCCCGGCAAACAAGAGTGCGGTCACTACCGGTCCCAGTTCGCGTACCAGGGACAGCGCGACCATCACGCCCAGCGCCTGCTCCGAGCCGTAGCGGTTCAGGATGTTGTATCCCTGCAAGCCCAGCACGAAGCCGACGAACAGGCCGGAGACCGCAATGATCACCAGCGAATAATTGCCGATGAAATGGATTTGGTCGGTAATCAGTCGCGGCCGGCGCCAGAGCCCGGCGGACGAACGCAGCAATTCGATGAAAGTGCGCGTAGCGTAGCCCGATCCCTCGACCAATTCGCGCAGCCAGCGCCCAAGCTTTTCGATTTGTGCGACGATCATGGCCGATCTCCCAGTCCCAGATCGTCGGCCAGCGTCTGGCCGGGATAATGGAACGGCACCGGGCCGTCGGTTTCGGCATGGACGAATTGCCGCACATAGGGATCGCTTGAGGCGCGCATCTCGTCTGGTGTACCTTGTGCGACGATGGCGCCATCCGACAGGAAATAGACGTAATCGGCAATCGAAAACGATTCGTCAACGTCATGCGACACCAGAATCGTAGTCGAGCCGAGCGCATCATTCAGTGTGCGGATCAGGTTCGCGGTCACGCCCATCGAAATCGGGTCGAGGCCGGCGAATGGCTCGTCATACATGATCAGTTGCGGATCGAGCGCAATGGCGCGCGCCAGTGCGACGCGCCGTGCCATGCCGCCGGAAATCTCGGCCGGTTTCAGTTGCGCCGCATTGCGCAGGCCGACTGCCTGCAGTTTCATCAGCACCAGATCGTGCAGCAGTTCTTCCGGCAAATCGGTATGCTCGCGCAGCGGAAACGCGACGTTTTCAAATACGGTCAAGTCGGTAAACAGCGCGCCGTGCTGAAACAGCATGCCCATTTTGCGGCGCAATTGATACAGTGCGGGCGTGGCCAGTTGCGGCACAGACTGTCCGTCGACCAGAACTTCGCCGGAGTGCGGTGTCAACTGGCCGCCGATCAGGCGCAGGATGGTGGTCTTGCCGGAACCGGAACCGCCCATGATGGCGACAACTTTGCCGCGCGGAAAATCCATCTCGAGTCCGGACAGGATCGAGCGATCTCCATAGCTGAAATGCAAATTACGGATTTCGACAAGGTTGGGCACGGCAGCAACAATTAAAAAAAAGAACCCCCATTATCACATACAAGGATGAATGTATGTATGCTGTTTGGGCAAACAAATATCTGCAAATTGATGGTGATCCTGTTGCTGGAATGGTCATTTCACCCGGATTTGTTTGGAGTATGAGCAAAAATATGGTGCTTGCGCCACAGATTTACTGGTTATTTTAAAATACTATGGCGAGTATATTGATGGAGCGGCGGTGCGCAAAAAAGCGACAAAGTTGCCGAAAGGCGATGCTTCCGTTACAATCTTCCGTTCTTTAGCTTTCTGCGAGCTGCGGCCTGGACGGGTGTGTTGCCCGTCCTTTGTGTTTGCACTCGTGCTGCGCAGAGCGCCGCAATTCTGCGCTGCGTTATTTATCGTCGGGAGTGCTTTACATGTTTGCCAAAGATTACACCATCGCCAGCGTAGATCCGGAACTGTGGTCTGCGATCCAGCGTGAAAACACGCGTCAGCAAGATCATATTGAACTGATCGCGTCGGAAAATTACTGTTCCCCGGCGGTGATGCAGGCGCAGGGTTCGCAACTGACCAACAAATATGCGGAAGGTTATCCGGGCAAACGCTATTACGGCGGTTGCGAATTCGTCGATCAGGTTGAAACGCTGGCACTCGATCGCATCAAGCAAATCTACGGTGCAGCAGCAGCTAACGTGCAACCGAATTCCGGCTCGCAGGCAAACCAGGCCATTTTCCTGGCAATGCTGAAGCCGGGCGACACCATTATGGGTATGTCGCTGGCGGAAGGCGGTCATTTGACGCACGGCATGGCGCTGAACATGTCCGGCAAATGGTTCAACGTTGTTTCTTACGGGCTGAACGAAAAGGAAGAAATCGACTACGACGCGATGGAACGCCTGGCGCATGAACACAAGCCAAAACTGATTATCGCCGGCGCTTCGGCCTATTCGTTGCGCATCGATTTCGAACGCTTCGCCAAAGTCGCAAAGGATGTCGGTGCGTACTTCATGGTCGATATGGCGCACTATGCCGGCCTGATTGCTGCCGGCGTTT
>JAYFNP010000222.1:0-2743 GCA_034933385.1 Burkholderiaceae bacterium
CTGTTCAAATCATCGGCAGAACCGCTGGTAGCGCCGCTTTCGATATTTTTGATCTGGTGATCTATGTCGTTATGCTGGTCGAACAATTTCTTGAAATGCGGGTCATTCTGGCGCAGCTGGGCAATCAGATCTCGGTGTTCCGGAAACATACAACCTCCTTGGCCGGTGTTCATCAGATGGGGCAACGAGCACTGTCAGTGTATCCGAACCATTCGAGAGGCGCCAGCGAGTGGTCGAAAAATGATTTTCCGTTGAAATCTTGATGGGAAAAACAAAGTTTCAGCGGCACTGGACAGGTTGAAACCTTACCCTTGCCAGAGAGGCTCTTTCAAATACATTCCCGTTACGCTGACCGGATTTTGTGCGACATCTTCCGGCGTGCCGGTCGATATGATCTGGCCGCCGCCGTCGCCGCCTTCCGGCCCGAGATCGATGATCCAGTCTGCGGTTTTGATGACGTCCAGGTTGTGTTCGATGATCACCACGGTATTGCCCTGGTTGCGCAGTCGTTGGATGACTTTCAACAACAGGTCGATATCGTAAAAATGCAGGCCGGTGGTCGGCTCGTCGAGGATGTACAGCGTACGCCCGGTGTCGCGTTTCGACAGCTCCAGTGACAATTTCACGCGTTGCGCTTCGCCACCGGACAGCGTTGTCGCGCTTTGTCCGAGGCGGATGTAGCCGAGACCGACATCCAGCAGCGTTTGCAGCCGACGCGCGATTGCCGGCACGGGCTTGAAGAATTCAAATGCTTCCTCGACAGTCATGTTGAGCACATCGGAGATGTTTTGGCCGCGGTACTGGACTTCCAGTGTTTCCCGGTTGTAGCGCTGGCCATGGCAAACGTCGCACGGCACGTACACGTCTGGCAGAAAATGCATTTCGACTTTCAGTACGCCGTCGCCTTGGCAGGCTTCACAGCGCCCGCCTTTCACGTTGAACGAGAAGCGTCCTGGCGTGTAACCGCGTTCGCGCGACATTGGCACGTTCGAGAATAAATCCCGGATTGGCGTGAACAAACCGGTGTAGGTTGCCGGATTCGAGCGCGGTGTGCGGCCGATTGGCGCCTGGTCGACCGAGATTACCTTGTCGAAATGCTCCAGCCCGTCGATCGACTCAAACGGCGCAGGTTCTGTTTGCGAGCGATACAGATAGCGCGCGGCTGCATGGTATAGCGTGTCGTTGACCAAAGTCGATTTGCCTGATCCGGAAACTCCAGTGACGCAGGTCAGTAGTCCCACCGGCAAATTGAGCGTGACCTGCTTCAGGTTGTTGCCACTGGCGCCGGTGATCGTCAGTGTTTTTTCAGGGTCGAACGGTACGCGCTGGTCGGGCACCGCAATGCGGCGTTCGCCGTTGAGGAATTGCGCGGTCAGCGATTCGGTGTTTTTCAGGATGTCGTCCAGCGTACCTTGCGCGACCACATGTCCACCGTGTACGCCGGCGCCCGGCCCCATGTCAACAATATAGTCAGCGGTGCGGATCGCTTCTTCGTCATGTTCAACCACCAGCACGCTGTTGCCGAGGTCGCGCAAATGTTTCAGCGTGCCAATCAGCCGGTCGTTGTCGCGCTGATGCAAGCCGATCGACGGCTCGTCCAGTACGTACATCACGCCGGTCAGCCCGCTGCCGATTTGCGATGCCAGTCGGATGCGCTGCGCTTCGCCGCCGGAGAGCGTGTCGGCGCTGCGATCCAGCGACAGGTATTCCAGCCCGACGTCATTCAGGAAATACAACCGCGCAACGATTTCCTTGGTTACGCGGGCGGCGATGTCCTTTTTCGCCCCCGTCAGTTTCAAATTTTCGAAAAACGCCAGCGTTTCGCGTAACGGCAGCGCCGAAATCTCATAGATTGCACGCCGCTGGCTGCCATCGCCGATCTTTACGAAGCGCGCTTCAGTGCGCAGCCTGGCGCCGTGGCACGACGGACAGGGTTTCTGGTTGATGAATTTCGCTAGTTCCTCGCGCACCATCATCGAGTCGGTTTCGCGATAGCGCCGTTGCAGGTTGTTGACCACGCCTTCAAAGGTATGCTGCTTCACCACAGCACGACCGCGCTCATTGACGTAAGTGAATGGGATCGCGTGACGACCGGAACCGTACAACACCGCCTGTTGCGCGTGATCCGGCAATTCGTTGAATGGCGTATCAACGTCGAATTCGTAATGCGCAGCGAGGCTGGATAGCATCTGAAAGTAAAACTGGTTGCGTCGATCCCATCCCTTGATCGCGCCGCTGGCAAGCGAAATATTCGGGTGGATCACGATGCGCTTCGGATCGAAGAATTCGATATGCCCGAGGCCGTCGCATTCCGGGCAGGCCCCCATCGGATTGTTGAACGAGAACAGGCGTGGTTCCAGTTCCTGCAATGAATAGCCGCAGACGGGGCAGGCAAATCGATTCGAAAAAACGAGTTCTCGGTCCGTGTCCATTTCAAGCGCCAGTGCGCGTCCATCGGCGATGCGCAGCGCGGTCTCGAAACTTTCGGCTAGGCGCTGCTTGATGTCGGGATTCACCCGCACCCTGTCGACGATAACGTCGATCGTATGTTTTTCGGTTTTCTTCAGTTTCGGCAAATCTTCCGCTTCAACCACTTTCGCCGCTTTCGTGCCGCTTTGCACACGGAAACGCACGAAACCCTGCGCCTGCATCCGTTCGAACAGATCGAGATGTTCGCCTTTGCGGTTCGCGACCACCGGCGCGGCGATCATCAGTCGTGTGCCTTCTGGCAGCGCCAGCACTG
>JAYFNP010000223.1:0-9177 GCA_034933385.1 Burkholderiaceae bacterium
AGTCACCGATTCGGCCTCGCAGCCGCAACTCGATGCCTTGGCAAAGCCAACGATCGACAAGCAAAGCTACAACTACCTGTTCCCGCGCGGTGTCGTACCACAGAACTGGAACGACTACGGGCTGGCAACGCTGAATTTCAGTTGGGAAATCGATTTCTGGGGCAAACACAAGGCGGCAATCGCGGCGGCAACTTCGATGCAGGAAGCCACTGCTGAAGAAGCGTCGCGAACACGGCATGGAAATGCTAGCCAACGTCAAACAGTCGGATGCCCGCAAAGCTTCGGCCGAAGAAGAATTGCTGGCGCTGGACGAACAGATTGCATTGCAACGCAACCGCATAGCTGCGCTGCTCGGTGCCGGCCCGGATCGGGGATTGCGCATTACACGACCGACGATCAACCTTGCCAAAAGCTTCGGCCTGCCGCAGCAAATGCAGTTGGAATTGCTCGGCCGCCGCCCGGACATTGTCGCTGCGCGCCTGCGGGTTGAAGCCTATGAAAAAAACATTGAAAAACAAAAAGCCGAGTTTTATCCGAACGTAAATCTGTCCGCAATGATTGGCGTTCAATCGCTTGGGCTGAACATGCTGACCAAATCCGGCTCGGATATTGGCAGCATCGGACCAGCCATTTCGCTGCCAATCTTTAACGGCGGCCGATTACGAGGGATGCTGCACAGCGCCCAGGCTGAACACGACGAAGCGATTGGAAATTACAACCTCGCCGTAACGCAAGCATTGCAGGAAGTTGCCGATGCCACGGTCAGCCAAAAATCTTTGACGCAACAAATTGAAAAACTGCAGCAAGCCTTTCAAGCTGCCAGCGAAGCACATCGCATCATGAAAAACCGCTATCGAGGTGGTCTGTCGAATTACCTCGACGTCCTCAGCGCCGAAGAAGCGCTGCTTGGCAGCCAGCGCGCACTGCGAGACATGCAGTCGCGCTCGTTCACCCAGGATGTGGCATTGATCAAGGCATTAGGCGGTGGCTATCAGGCACCAGCAAAGAATTGAGTGAAAAAAGGAAAGTGAAATGAGTCAAGCAGAATCCCCTGTCGCCGCCATATCGAATGCCGACAATACTTTGCGTCGCAGAAAATTGTTTCTGTTGTTGGGCGTAATCATTGCCGCCTGCGGGATCGGTTATGGAGCGTATTGGTATTTGTACGCATCACACATTATTTCTACCGATAACGCATACACCGCGACCGAGGTCGCACAAGTTCCCCCCTCTGTCGGCGGCACAGTGCTGGATGTAAAAGTAGTCGATACGCAAAGCGTCAAGCAAGGAGACGTGCTGGTAGTCATCGACAATACCGACACGAAGCTGGCGCTGTCGCAGGCTGAAGCAGACGCCGCACGGGCCACCGCGCAACTCGCTGCTGCCGAATCCGACTTCGAACGCGCCGGCATCGACCTGAAACGTCGTCATGCACTAATCGATTCCGGTTCGGTATCCGGCGATGAACTGACGCGCGCGCAAAACGCGTTTACCGCCGGCAAGGCGAATGTCGCCGCAGCGAAAGCTGCGATCGCGCAAGCGAAGGCACGCGCCGATCAGGCAAAAGTTGATCTCGGCCGTACCGTCGTACGCTCACCGATCGACGGAGTAGTCGCCAAGCGCACCGTGCAAGTCGGCCAGCGCGTGCCGCAAGGCGCACCGCTGCTGGCGATCGTACCGGTGCAGGAAATGCACGTCGATGCGAACTTCAAGGAAGGGCAACTGGAAAAGGTGCGCATCGGCCAGTCAGCCAAAATTCGTGCAGACATCTACGGCAGTTCCGTAACGTACACCGGCACCGTTGAAGGGTTTTCCGGCGGTTCGGGTTCCGCTTTTGCGGCCATCCCGGCACAAAACGCCACCGGCAACTGGATCAAGGTGGTGCAGCGCCTGCCGGTGCGGATCAAGCTCGATCCAGAACAACTGAAGGACGACCCATTGAAGGTCGGCCTGTCGATGTTCGTCGAAATTGACACTCGCAACAGCAAGTAAGCGGAATTGCCCAAGATGAGCCAAGCTCCATCCTCCATCGCGTCGCCCGATGACAATGCACCATTGAAGGGCTACCAGCTGTGGCTGGCCGTTCTGATGCTGACGTCCGCCAACTTCATCGCCGTACTCAATCTGACCATCGCCAACGTTGCCGTGCCGAACATCGCGGGAAACCTGGGCGCGGCCACCAGCCAGGGCACATGGGTGATTACCGCCTATGCCGTCGGCGAAGCCATCACAGTGCCGCTGACCGGCTGGCTGTCGGCGCGCTTCGGCGCGGTACGCGTCTTCGTCGGATCGATGGCCGCGTTCGGCATCTTTTCCGCGCTGTGCGGCTGGTCCAATTCGATCGGCCTGCTGGTCATCGCCCGCGTTTTCCAGGGCTTTTCCGGCGGACCGCTGATGCCGCTGTCGCAGACTCTGCTGATGCGCATCTTCCCCAAGGAAAAGGCGGCCATGGCCATCGGCCTGTGGTCGATGACCACCATCGTCGCCCCCATCGTCGGCCCGATCCTGGGCGGTTGGCTGTGCGACGAACACAGCTGGTCGTGGGTGTTCCTGATCAACCTGCCGATTGCCGTCGCCGGCGCCTTCTTTGCGTGGCAATTGCTGAAACGTTTTACAGAACGGCTGTCGCACAACAGCATCGACGTAGTCGGGCTGATCCTGCTGGTCATCTGGGTGGCCGCATTGCAAATCATGCTGGATGAAGGCAAGGACCTCGACTGGTTTGCTTCCAGCAAAATCATTGTGCTGGCGATCATTGCCGTCATCGGCTTTGCCGCCTTCATGATTTGGGAAATGACGGCAAAGAACCCGGTCGTCGACATGCGCGTGTTCCGGCACCGGGGCTTTTCGGCCAGCGTCCTGACCATCAGCCTCGCCTATGCCGCATTCTTCGGTTTCAACGTGCTGGTGCCGCTCTGGCTGCAAAGCTTCATGGGCTACACAGCGACAATAGCCGGCATGGCGGTGGCCTGGTCGGGCGTCGCCGGGTTCCTGATGACGCCGATCGCGGCACAGCTCGGCACCAAGGTTGATGCGCGCAGGCTGGTGTTTGGCGGAGTTGTCTGGATGGGGCTGACGGTACTGTGGTGCGCCGGCTTCACCACCGACATGGGCTTCTGGGACGTCGCGCTTCCCATGCTGGTGTTTGGCTTCGGCATACCGTTTTTCTTCGTTCCCACCACCGGCCTGGCGCTGGCCAGCGTCGAAGAACACGAAATGGATTCGGCCGCCGGCCTGATGAACTTCCTGCGCACCCTGTCCGGCGCCTTTGCCACTTCAATGGTGACCACCGCCTGGAGCGACCGGATCACGATCAACCATGCGGAACTGGTCGGCCTGGCTGACAGGGATCAGAGCGTGCAGTTCATGCTTGAAAGTTCGGGCGCGGCTGCCGATACCGTCAAGGAGATCATCGATTACCTCGTTACCGGGCAAAGCGTGATGCTGGCGACCAATCAGATGATGGCGATCCTCGGCATTGCGCTCGTTGTCGCCGCGTTTGTCATCTGGCTCGCGCCAAGACCGACGCGCGTCGTGGAACCTGGTACCGGCGGGCACTGATGTGATTGAATACGCGTATTGGATTGCACCACCGGATAAAATCGGGCTTTCGTTTTCTGGCGCCTTATCGAAACGAGGAGAATTCTCATGTATAAAAACATTCTTGTTCCCACAGATGGCTCGCCTCTTTCCCAGGAGGCGGTGGCCCATGCCATCTCCTTTGCCAGGGATGCCGGCGCGCGCATAATATTCTTTTGCGCCGGGCAAGCGAACCCGGCGACCTACTCCGGCGTGGGCGCCATCTTCGACGCACAGTTCACGAACAAGTTTCGTGAAACTGCGCGGGCCACGGCCCAGGAAATTCTGGATGTGGCAAAAAAACTGGCGCAGGAAGCCGGCGTTGAATGCGACACGATGGTTCTATTGAGTGGCGCCCCGTGGGAAGGCATCATCGAAGCCGCCAAGCGAAGTGAATGCGATCTGATTTTCATGGCATCGCATGGCAGGCGCGGCGTCGATGCGTTATTGCTGGGCAGCCAGGCGCAAAAAGTACTTGTATACTCCAAGATTCCCGTTCTGGTATATCGTTGAGTCGCGTTTTCCTGCCAAGTGAAATGTCGCACATCGCCCGTGCCGGTTTGATCTGAGCAAACTACTGGAACGCCACCTCGGCAAAGCTGCGCAATTTCCGGCTGTGCAGTTTTTCGGCTCCTCGTTGACGCATCAGTTCGATGGCACGGATGCCAACCTGCATGTGCTGGCTGACACGCTGCCGGTAAAACTGATCCGCCATCCCCGGCAGCTTGATTTCGCCATGCAGCGGCTTGTCGCTGACGCACAGCAGCGTACCGTACGGCACGCGGAAACGAAACCCGTTGGCGGCAATCGTCGCACTTTCCATGTCGAGTGCGATCGCCCGACTCTGGCTCAAACGTTTTTCATGCGGCAGCAGTTCCCAGTTGCGGTTGTCGGTGCTGGCGACCGTGCCGGTGCGCATCACTTGCTTCAGGTTTCCCGGCGCGACCTGCAGCACGTCGCCGACCGCTTCTTGCAGCGCAATCTGGACTTCACCCAACGGCGGCACCGGCACCCACAGCGGCAAATCTTCGTCGAGCGCATGATCATCGCGCACATAGGCGTGCGCCAGCACGTAATCGCCCAGTTGCTGCGTATTGCGCAGCCCGGCGCAATGGCCGAGCATCAGCCACGCGTGCGGCCGCAGCACCGCGATATGGTCGGTGATGTTTTTCGCGTTCGCCGGGCCGACACCAATGTTGATCATCGTGATGCCGCAACCGTCGGCGCGAATCAGGTGATATGCCGGCATTTGCGGAACACGCGGTGGCGGCGCACCGCGTGCATCTCCGGGCTGCGCGGCCATGCCGGTGCGACGCTCGACAATGTTTCCGGGCTCAATGAACGCGACGTAACCGTCCTGATCGGACGGTGCCGCCAGATCCGGAGCGCGCGCCATGATTTCGCGTCCGAGCCGCACGAATTCGTCGATGTAGAACTGGTAATTGGTAAACAGCACAAATTTCTGGAAATAGCCCGCATCCGTACCGGAATAATGACGCAGCCGCTGTAGCGACAGGTCGACCCGCGGCGCCGGAAACAGCGCCAATGGCTTGGGCTGGTCATCGGCCGGCTCCCAGTTACCATTGGCAATCGCATCTTCCATCGCCAGCAGATCGGGCAAATCGAACAGGCCGCGCATCGCGCTGCGCTGATCGATGCTCAGGCTACCTTCGATATGTTCATTGTCCTCGAACGAAAAATGGATCGGGATCGGCTGCTGGCTGACGCCGATTTCGAGCAGCGCCTGCGGGCCGTGATTCACCAGCAGCAGCCGGAACTGCTCACGATAATAGTTCGCGAAAATATCAGGCCGCGTCAGGGTCGTTTCATACACCCCGGGCCCGGCAACGAAGCCATAAGAAATGCCCGGTGCGTCCGGCAGCGTGACGCTGTCCACCTGCAGCCGCACGTAGGGATAGCAGGCGCGCACCCGCGTCGAAAAGCGTTCGCCATTCAGGAAGCGCTGGAAACGCTCGCGCAAGAAACCGACGCCGTCCTGATAGATGGCGCGTACCTGCACCAGCGCTGCCGCCGGATCGTCAAAATGGGCGGGCGCAATGAAGTTCGGGGTCAGCAATCGGCCACTCCTGGCAGTCACGAAACACCTCATTGTAACGTGCCAGCAGCGAACCGAGGTACTGCGTGCGTGCAGCTCAGGTCTTGGCCGGATTGCGCGGATTGATCAGCATCTTGATGCCGCCATCCAAACTTTGCACGTCAAAACCGTTTTGCCGCAGCACGCGCGATGCGAAATAGCTGTTCTTGCCGAGTGCGCACACGGTCACTACCGGACGGTTGCGGTCCAGTTTATCGAGGTTAGCGCGCAAAGTCGGCATCGGAATATTGACCGCACCGGCCACCGGATTCGCGTCGGCCATCGGCTTGCCGCGCACGTCAACGATCTGTGCCGCGGCCGGCAATTCGGTCACCGTGCTCACCAGACCGTCGCGCTGGTTGGTCGCGGCAAAGCCGGCCAAGTTGACGATGTCCTTGGCCGAACCAAACGGCGGCGCATACGCCAGTTCCAGATGACACAAATCTTCAATCGTCAGCTTGCCGGCAATCGCGGTTGCCAGCACGTCCAGACGTTTGTCGACGCCGTCGTGGCCCGCCGCTTGCGCGCCGAGCACGACACCGGATTGCGGATTCCACAGGATTTTCAGGGTCAGCGGCAGCGCACCAGGAAAGTAAGTCGCATGCTGGTAATCGTTGACCGTCACTGAAGCGAAACTGTGGCCCGCTTTTTTCAGCAGCGCTTCGGTCCAGCCGGTACTGCCGGCGGCGACTCCGAACACGCGCACAATCGCGGTCGCGATCGACCCCGGATACGGCCGCGCCTTGTCCGGCATGAAAACATGGTCAGCGGCCACGCGCCCCTGGCGATTGGCCGGCCCGCCCAGCGGCACGCTGATCGGCTCGCGAAACAGCCGGTCAACCGTTTCGACCGCATCGCCAGCCGCGTAAATATCGGGATCGGAGGTTTGCATGAAGTCGTTGACCACGATATGGCCACGCGCACCGAGTTTCAGTCCGGCCGCCTGCGCCAGTCCGGATTCCGGTTCGACGCCGACCGACAGCACCACCAGATCGGCCTTGAGCGTACTGCCAGAAGCCAGATGGCATTGCAGCACGTCGTTCCGGCCTTCAAAACGCACCACCTGATCATTCAGGTAGAGCTGAATATCGTGATGCACCAGTTCGTTTTCCAGCAACAGCGCCATCTTCGCGTCGATCTGCGGCAGCACTTGCGGGCCAATCTGCACCACTTCGACGATCAAGCCCTTGCGCTGCAACTGCTCGGCCATTTCCAGTCCAATGAAACCGGCGCCGACTACCAACGCGCGCATCCCCGAGCTGGACGCCGCCGCGATCCGGTCCATATCGGCCAGATTGCGCAGCGTGAAAATGCGCGGGTCGTCAATGCCCGGCGTCGCCGGCACGCGCGGCATCGCGCCCGGCGCCAGCATCAGTTTGTCGTAGCTGAGCCATTCGCTTTGCTGCCGAACCAAGTCACGCACCAGCACGCGCTTGCCGGCGCGATCGATTTGCACCGCTTCAGTATGCGTGCGCACATTGACGTTCAACAGCGCCTTGAGCGTCGCCGGCGTCTGCACCGCTAGCACATCGCGCACCGGAATTTCACCGCCGATGTGATACGGCAAGCCGCAATTCGCGAACGACACATCCGGGCCGCGTTCAATCACAGTAATCTGTGCCGCTTCGCTCAGGCGCCGCGCCCGCGCGGCAAACGACGCTCCGGCGGCGACGCCGCCAATCACCAGTACTTGCATGGGTTTCATGAATTTCCTTTCCCGTGGGAATAAGCAAATGAGAAAACGTTATGTTGAAATACATAATATCATGTTATATAATATTCGCAAGTGAATTTTAGGAAGCACAATATGACCACCGAATGTGTCGAACTCGATATCGCATTGATGCGCGCTGCCGCCGGGCGCGCGACCGGCGTCTTGCGCACGCTGGCCAATGAAGACCGCTTGCTGTTGCTGTGCCAACTCAGCCAGGGCGAAAAGTCGGTCGGCGAACTGGAAGGCTTGCTCGACGTGCATCAGCCGACGCTATCGCAGCAGCTGGGCGTGCTGCGCAACGAAGGCATCGTGCACACACGCCGCGATGGCAAGCGTATCTATTACTCGGTGGCCGACGACAAGATCCTGGCGCTCCTGAACACGCTGTACCAGTTGTACTGTCCGAACGCACAAGGAGCGGCATCATGACCATTGACTGGCTGCACTTCACCCCGGTCGACGCGATTGCCGGCGGCCTGTTGATCGGCTTGGCGGTGGCGTTCCTGCTGTTCGGGCTGGGCCGTATCGCCGGCATTAGCGGCATCGTCAGCGGCTTGCTTCAACCGAAAACGGGCGACACCGGCTGGCGCGCCGCGTTCGTTGTCGGCTTGCTGGCCGCGCCGCTGGTCTGGCGCCTGTTTGCCGACCTGCCGGAAAGCCGCCTGGATGCCGGCTGGCCGTTACTGATTTTCGCAGGTTTGCTGGTCGGTTTCGGCACGCGGCTCGGTTCCGGTTGCACCAGCGGACACGGGGTATGCGGGCTATCGCGATTGTCGCCGCGCTCGCTGGTCGCGACATTGTCGTTCATGGGGTTCGGCTTCGTGACGGTTTTTGTCGTGCGTCACCTGATTGGCTGAGGAGAATCGAATGTCATTACTGATTTCGCTGCTCGCCGGCTTGCTGTTCGGCTTCGGGCTAATCATGTCCGGCATGGGCAATCCGGACAAGGTGCTGTCTTTCCTCGATCTGGCCGGAAATTGGGATCCGTCGCTGGCGCTGGTGATGGCCGGCGCAATCGCCGTCGGCTTGGTCGTATTTCGTCTGGCCAACCGGCATCCCCGCTCGCTGCTTGGCTTGCCGATGCAGATTCCGACCAAGCGCACCATCGACTGGCGGCTGCTGACCGGCAGCGCCTTGTTCGGCATTGGCTGGGGCATGGCCGGCATCTGCCCCGGCCCGGCGCTGGTGCTAGTCGGCGCTGGCGTGGCACGGGCGTTCGTGTTCGTCGCCGCAATGCTCGCCGGCATGCTGCTGTTCGCCTGGTTCGACCACTGGCTCAGCCACCGTCAGTAAAATTTGAGGGGTATGCATCTAAAATACCCACCCTGGCCACGATTTCAGCGGCAATCTAAAAATACACATGCCAGTATTTTTTCGCGCCGACAACGCCCCGGGGCGGATACGCCCGTGGCGCTTCAGGCTTCCAGCGGCGTGTAGCCGGCGGCGCGAATGGCTTGCTGAACGGCGTTAATGTCGGCGGCGCCATCAACTCGCACCAGATGCTCGGCCAGATCGATATTCACCTTCGCCTCCGGGATGGCATCCTTGATCGCTTTGGTAATCGCGCCGGCGCAATGATTGCAGGTCATGTCCGTTACCTGAAATTTGAGCATGATTTTCTCCTTCAACATACGTTTGGAATTTCGGGCATCATGGAAACACTATAACCTGTTTCACCAATGAAAGTCATGGATTGACAACATGGACACCCCGAATAATCGCCGCAAATCGCAAGCCGGCCTGAGCTTCCCGGTTGATGGCCTCCATTGCGCATCGTGCGTCGCGCGCG
>JAYFNP010000224.1:0-3147 GCA_034933385.1 Burkholderiaceae bacterium
TTCGCTGCTTGGAAAATGGCGCCTTCGGATTGTATGGATGACAACAGCCGCAGCAGTAACGCAGTGTCTATTGCTGCATTTTTCACATAGTAAATTCGCCAGTGTGGTTCAATTGAAACTTTGTACATGGCGCATTGTACACAGCATGCCAGAGTTTATGCAAAAAATAGCATATAGCGGCTGTGTATATCCGGTTGTAATATCCCAATTTGTGAAGGTTCAGGTAAGTGTGCGCAGGCAGCAATCGTGAGGTTGTTCACACACTTTTGTTGCTTCCATTTTTAAATTCTAGGAGAGTATGTATGTTTAAGCGTCTCGGCAAAGAATATACAGTTGCCGGTGAAGGTTTCAACCGCTGGATGGTTCCGGCGTCAGCGTTGATGATTCACCTATGCGTCGGTATGGGGTATGGTATGTCGGTGTTCTGGCTGCCGATGTCCCGGTTGGTTGGTGTGGAACAAGGTCTGGGCAAGGCATTGGCTTGCCCGGCTGATGCTGGTTTCTTCTCGCAATTGTTTACCACCACATGCGACTGGAAAGTCATCATGTGTAGCGTGGTATTCGGCATTCTGTTCTTCATGCTGGGTACGACGACCGCTATTCTGGGCAACTGGCTCGAACACGTTGGCCCGCGCAAGTGCGGCCTGACTTCCTGCGTCTGCTTCGTCAGCTTCTTCTTTATTGCGTCTTTCGGTACATACCTCCACCAGCTGTGGATCATCTGGCTCGGTGCCATCATCGGTGGTATCGGCCTCGGTCTTGGTTACATCACCCCGGTGTCGACGCTGATTAAATGGTTCCCGGATCGTGTCGGTATGGCAACTGGTTTCGCAGTCGGCGGTTTCGGCGGCGGCGCGATGGTCGGTGCACCGTTCGCACAATTCCTGATGGGCCTGTACGCTACCCCGACTTCTGTTGGCTTGTGGCAAACCTTCTTCACGATGGCCGTCATTTACTGCGGCTTCATGATTTGCGGCTCTTTCTCGATCCGTGTTTCTCCCCCGGGCTATACGCCGGCTGGTTATGTGCCGAAGCACACTGGCAACATGGTTGATGACGGCCACGGTGGCCTGGTTGAAGCTTCCGCATTCAACGTTGAAACCAACCGTGCTTGCACGACCCCGCAATTCTGGTTCTGCTGGGGCCTGCTGTATTTGAACATTGCAGCTGGTATCGGTGTTATTGCGATGGCTTCGCCGCTGCTGCAAGAAGTGTTTGCCGGTAACCTGATCGGTATGCCAGGTGTTCCGTTTGACGCATTGAACGACGCACAGCGTGGTCAAGTCGCGATTATTGGTGCCGGTTTTGCCGGCTTGCTGTCGATGTTCAACATCGGCGGTCGTATTTTCTGGGCATCGATGTCCGATATCATCGGCCGTAAGAACACTTACTTTGTGTTCTTCGTGGTTGGCGCGATTCTGTACGCAACCATCCCGACGCTGGCTGGCTCGCTGAACCTGGCCTTGTTCCTGGTGGCTGTCTGCATCTGTCTGTCGTTCTACGGCGGCGGCTTTGCGACGATTCCGGCTTATCTGGCTGACTTGTTCGGCACGCAGTTCGTTGGTGCAATTCACGGCCGTCTGTTGACTGCATGGTCGACCGCTGGTTTGACCAGCCCGCTGATCGTCAACCTGATCCGCGACTACCAGTTGAACCACGGCGTAGCCCGTGCGCAAGCCTACAGCGTCACGCTGTATGTCATGGCCAGCTTCCTGGTGGTTGGCTTCTTCTTTACGTTGATGGTTCGCCCGGTCAATTCGAAGTACTACATGACCGAAGAAGAGGTCAAGGCCGTTCAGGCAAAACTGAACGACAAGATCGCTCATGCACAGGAATCCGGTGCGATGCCGACTGCCAAGAAGACTTCCGTTGGTCAGCTGGTCATTTCCTGGCTGATCGTCGGCATTCCGCTGGCATACGGCATCATCCAAACCGTGCTGCAAACCGTCAAGATGTTCAAGTAATATCTGGCCGGTTCGCCGGTTGCAGTAATACCAAACGCCTGCAGGGCAACCTGCAGGCGTTTTTTCATGCCATCTCGCAGTCTGGTCGGGGGTACTGCCATGCGGCGGTGGCCTCGGAAATGGAATAAAATCCGTCGCATGCCGAAACCTGTTATTTCCCATGCGACCGCTCCGCTGATCGCCGATATCGAGGTGACCGACGAGCGCGGCCGGACCAGTCGTATCCATATCCCGGCTGAACGGCCGCTGACGCTGTATCTGGACAAGCGCGAACTGGTGACGCTGATGACGATGGGCGGCTGGCCGGAAGCGCTGGCGATCGGTTACCTGCGCAACCAGCGGCTGGTGCGCTCGCTCGACGAAATCGCTTCGGTGCAGGTCGATTGGGCGGTCGAGGCGGCAGCAGTAACGACCCGTTCAGGTGTCGATCGCATCGAGGAACGCACCGCGAAAAAGGTGGTCACCACCGGTTGCGGCCAGGGTACGGTGTTTGGCGGACTGATGGATGAGATTGATGCGGCCGTGCTGCCATCGGGGGCGCGCCTGAGCCAGCAAGTGATTTACCGCGTTGTCGATGCGATTCGCGCGCAACCGTCGATTTACAAGCAGGCCGGTTCGGTACATGCCTGCGCGTTGTTTTCGCGGCAGGGCGAGCTGATCTATTTCGTTGAGGATATCGGCCGGCACAATGCGGTCGATGCGATTGCCGGCAGCATGTGGCTCGATGCGCTGGATGGCGGCGACAAGATTTTCTACACCACTGGCCGGCTGACTTCGGAAATGGTGATCAAGGGCGCGCAGATGGGCATTCCGTTTTTGCTGTCGCGTTCCGGCACGACCCAGATGGGGCAGGCGGTTGCCAGCCAGGTCGGCATCACGCTTGTCGGCCGTTGCAGCGGCCGGCATTTTTTCGCCTTCACTGGCAGCGAGCGCCTCGATTTCGATGCGGCATGGCCGGATGCATAGCCAACGCAAGTATTTATCAGGGGTATGCATTGAAAAATGTCCGTATGGCCAGAACTTTCGCGGCGATTTATAAATACCCCGTCCAGTATTTTTTTAGCGCGAGTTTGCGTGTTTTGCGCTTGCCGGCCGTCGGCTATTCCATGTGACCGTGATAAAGCGGTAAAATCCTTCTTTTGATTTTCGCGGCTTGTCCGCGTTCCAGACTATCATGACTGTT
>JAYFNP010000225.1:0-8995 GCA_034933385.1 Burkholderiaceae bacterium
CCTTCGTTCAACACCTGAGCAAAATGCCGCAGTATTGTTAACATTGCTGGTATTTTTCCTCGCGTTCATGCCGATTTTTTGGTATGCGGCACCGTTAATCGTCTGGCAGAAGATGCCCGTATTCCAGTCGATGTTCTACAGTTTTTTTTCTGTCTTGCATGCATATCGCGCATTCCTGGTGTATTTTCTTTGCTGGATCGTCATCGGCGTATTGTGTCCTGCTATTCTTGCCGGCATGCTGACGTTACTGATTGGCAAAGGATTGGCCATGCTGCTGCTGTTTCTGCTTACAATCGTGCTAACGGTCGTGCTGTATTGCTCGTTTTATCCGACATATGTCGACATGTTTGGCATACCGGATCTGCCATCCGGCCATGAGCCCGATTTGTCGTAACATTACCTTTTAATTTCCCTTTTTTCTGGAACGCAACATGGCGAAGGAAGAAATCAATAAGCTTGGCCCACAATTGATGGCGGAACTGCTGGCGGAAGCGTTGCCTTATATCCGCAAGTTTCACGGCAAAACCATCGTGATCAAATATGGTGGCAACGCGATGACCGAGGAGCCGTTGAAGCATAGCTTTGCCCGTGACGTCATTTTGTTGAAGCTGGTTGGCATGAACCCGGTGGTCGTGCATGGTGGCGGCCCGCAAATTGACAATGCTTTGAAAAAGATCGGCAAGCATGGTTCATTCGTTCAGGGAATGCGCATTACCGATGAAGAAACGATGGAAGTCGTCGAATGGGTGCTTGGCGGCGAGGTTCAGCAAGATATCGTGATGCTGATCAACCACTACGGCGGTCAGGCTGTCGGCCTCACCGGCAAGGATGGCGGCCTGATCAAGGCAAAAAAAATGCACATGCCTGACCCGAAGAATCCAGGCCAGTTCATTGACCTCGGCTTTGTCGGCGAGATCGCATCGATCAATCCTGCCATCGTCAAGGCACTGCAGGACGACGCGTTCATTCCGATCATTTCGCCGATCGGTTTTAGCGAAGACGGCCAGGCCTATAACATCAATGCGGATCTGGTTGCCGGCAAGATCGCCGAAATTCTGAAAGCCGAAAAACTGGTGATGATGACCAATACGCCGGGCGTGCTTGATCAGCAAAATAATCTGCTGACCGATTTGTCCGCCAAGCAGATTGACCACATGTTCGAAGATGGCACCATCAGTGGCGGCATGCTGCCGAAGATTTCATCGGCGCTCGATGCCGCGAAATCCGGTGTCAACACGGTGCATATCATCGACGGGCGGATTGAGCATTCGCTGCTGCTGGAAGTGCTGACCGAGCAGGTGTTTGGCACGATGATCCGTTCGCACTAATCGAACAAAAAAGGCAGCCGAGGCTGCCTTTTTTGTTTCGTCAGGTGAAATGACTTACCGCTTTTCGCGCAACTTGCGAATGGCCGCCAACTGCGCAACCATCACCGCGATTTCCGCCTGCGCCTTGGCATAGTCGATCGAAGATTCACGGTTGTTCAACGCCTCTTCGGCCTGCCGTTTCGCTTCCTGCACTTTGGCTTCGTCCAGATCCTGACCGCGAATGGCCGTGTCCGCCAAAACCGTGACTGTATGCGGCTGCACTTCAAGAATCCCGCCAGCCACGAAAACATAGGTCTGTTCGGTTTCTCCGGCCAGTTTGATGCGTACCGTTCCCGGCTTGATGCGCGTGATCAGCGGCGTATGCCCCGGCAGAACCCCAATCTCGCCCAGTTCAGCCGGCAAAGCGACGAACTCCGCCGCACCCGAAAAGATCTGCTCCTCGGCGGATACGACCTCTACCTGTATGGTTTTTGCCATGTTTGAACCTTTTCTGTTCTTTCGAAAAAATTACGCTGCGGCAGAAATTTCGACCGCAGCGTACGCGGTCATGGTTCAGACCATGCCCTTGCCTTTTTCGATTGCTTCCTCGATCGGGCCAACCATGTAGAACGCCTGTTCCGGCAGGTGATCCAGTTCGCCGTTAGCGATCATCTTGAAGCCCTTGATGGTATCGCTCAAGGAAACGTACTTCCCCGGAGAACCGGTAAACACTTCAGCAACGTGGAAAGGTTGCGACAGGAAGCGCTGCATCTTGCGGGCGCGAGCCACGATCAACTTATCTTCCGGCGACAATTCGTCCATGCCGAGAATCGCGATAATGTCGCGCAGTTCCTTGTAACGCTGCAACGTACCTTGCACAGCGCGCGCAGTATCATAGTGATCCTGACCAACGACCAGCGGATCAAGCTGACGTGAAGAAGAGTCGAGCGGGTCAATTGCCGGATAAATACCAAGCGATGCAATATCACGCGACAGAACCACGGTAGAGTCCAAGTGAGCGAAGGTAGTTGCAGGAGACGGGTCGGTCAAGTCGTCGGCAGGGACGTAGACCGCCTGGATCGAAGTAATCGAACCGGTGTTGGTCGACGTAATCCGTTCCTGCAGGCGGCCCATTTCTTCGGCCAGCGTCGGCTGGTAACCCACGGCGGAAGGCATACGGCCCAGCAATGCAGACACTTCGGTGCCGGCCAGCGTGAAACGGTAAATATTGTCGATGAACAGCAGCACGTCCTTGCCTTCGTCGCGGAAGTTTTCGGCAATCGTCAAGCCAGTCAACGCAACGCGCAAACGGTTGCCCGGCGGCTCGTTCATCTGACCGTACACCATCGCGACCTTGTCGAGAACGTTGGAATCCTTCATTTCGTGGTAGAAGTCGTTGCCCTCGCGGGTACGCTCGCCAACACCGGCAAACACCGACAAACCGGAATGTTCCTTTGCGATGTTATTGATGAGTTCCATCATGTTCACGGTCTTGCCCACGCCGGCACCACCGAACAGGCCAACCTTGCCGCCTTTTGCGAACGGGCAAATCAGGTCAATAACCTTGATGCCGGTTTCGAGCAATTCTTGCGATGGCGACAGATTTTCATAGCTCGGTGCGTTGCGGTGAATTGATGAACGCGCGTCGGTGTTAATCGGGCCGGCTTCGTCAATCGGGCTGCCTAGCACATTCATGATGCGGCCGAGTGTCGCTTCACCAACCGGAACCATAATCGGCTTGCCTGTATTCTGAATCATCATGCCGCGACGCAAACCATCCGAGGAGCCCAGCGCAATGGTACGGACAATGCCGTCACCCAATTGTTGCTGGACTTCCAGCGTCAGTTCGGAGCCTTCCATTTTCAAAGCATCAAAAATCTTGGGCATCGCCTCACGCGGAAATTCCACGTCAACCACGGCGCCGATGCACTGAACGATTTTGCCATCCGCCATTTTCCGTTCCTTCAAATATTAGAAATTCGTTTGTTGTCTGGTGTTTTTACCAGTGTTAAACCGCTGCCGCGCCGGCAACAATCTCAGAAAGTTCCTTCGTAATTGCCGCCTGCCGCGTTTTGTTATATACCAGCCGCAACTCTGAGATCACACTGCCTGCATTGTCGCTGGCCGATTTCATCGCCACCATGCGAGCCGACTGTTCTGAGGCAATGTTTTCAGCAACCGACTGATAAATCAGCGCTTCTACATAGCGCACCAGCAATTCGTCGATGACCGGCTTCGCCTCCGGCTCGTAAATGTATTCCCAGTTGTGCCTGGATCTATCCGTGGCCAATTTATCATCAGACAAAGGCAGCAGCTTCTCGACCAGCGGCTCCTGCTTCATAGTATTAATAAACTTGTTGTAGCACAGATAGATCGCGTCCAGCTTGCCTTCCTGATAGTCATCCAGAAGCACCTTGACCGGCCCGATCAGCCTGTCCAGGTGCGGCGTATCGCCGAGCTGGACAACCTGCGCAACCACTTTCGCGCCAATACGGTTCAGGTAACCAAGTCCCTTGTTGCCGATTGCCACGACGTCAATGGACTTCCCTTCGCCCTCAATGTCACGCAGTTTGTTGGTCAAGATGCGCAAAATATTGGTATTCAGGCCGCCGCACAAACCTTTGTCTGTTGTGACGACGATGAAACCGACTTTTTTTGCATCATCCCGCTGCACCATGAACGGGTGAATGTAATCCGGATGCGCATCAGCGAGGTTGGCTGCCAGCGTTCTGATGGTGTCGCTGTATGGACGGGCAGCACGCATCCGATCCTGCGCTTTGCGCATTTTGGATGCGGCGACCATTTCCATCGCTTTGGTGATCTTCTTCGTGTTTTCCACGCTTTTGATCTTGCCGCGTATTTCTTTACCTGCTGCCATGAGGCCTAGCTCCTTGTTGCGTCAGTTTACAGAGAGATCACTTTGTGCTGCGCGTTCTCTTGAAATCACCGATCGCTTGCGCCAACGCACCTTCGTCGGATTTGTCGATTTGCCTGTTTTCTTCGATCCTTTTGAGCAAATCGCCATGCGAAGCTTTCATGTACGAGTGCAAAGCCGCTTCGGTAGGCAACACGTCCTTGACTTCAACATCGTCCAAGTAACCACCATTGACTGCAAACAGCGACACTGACATCAGCGAAATCGGCAACGGTGCATACTGCACCTGTTTCAGCAATTCGGTCACGCGAGCCCCGCGATCAAGCTGGCGGCGAGTTGCATCATCCAAGTCGGAAGCGAACTGCGCGAACGCCGCCAATTCACGATACTGCGCCAAGTCGGTACGGATACCGCCGGACAAGCCCTTGACAGCCTTGGTTTGGGCTGCGCCACCAACACGCGACACCGAAATGCCCGCGTTAATCGCCGGACGGATACCGGAGTTGAATAGCGAAGTTTCCAGGAAGATCTGGCCGTCGGTAATCGAAATAACGTTGGTCGGAACGAACGCAGAGACGTCGCCAGCCTGGGTTTCGATGATCGGCAACGCGGTCAGCGAACCAGTCTTGCCCTTGATTTCGCCGTTAGTAAATTGTTCGACATAATGAGCATTCACACGTGCAGCGCGTTCCAGCAGCCGGGAGTGCAGGTAAAACACGTCGCCCGGGTACGCTTCGCGGCCTGGCGGGCGACGCAGCAACAGCGAAACCTGACGATAGGCGACAGCCTGCTTCGATAGATCGTCATAAACGATCAGCGCATCTTCGCCGCGGTCGCGGAAGTATTCACCCATCGTGCAGCCGGAATAGGCAGAAACGTACTGCATCGCTGCCGATTCCGATGCGGTCGCTGCGACGACGATGGTGTAATCCATCGCACCGTATTTCTCCAGCGAGCGCACGATATTCTTGATCGACGATGCCTTCTGACCAATGGCAACGTAGATACAGGTCATGTTCTGACCCTTTTGATTGATGATTGCGTCAATCGCCACGGCTGTCTTGCCCGTCTGGCGGTCGCCGATGATCAATTCGCGTTGTCCGCGACCGATCGGCACCATCGAATCAATTGCTTTCAACCCGGTCTGCATCGGTTGCGACACGGATTGGCGAGAAATGACACCCGGAGCAATTTTTTCGATCGGCGAGGTCAGTTTGGCATTAATCGGGCCTTTGCCGTCGATCGGCTGCCCCAACGCGTTAACGACACGACCGACGAGTTCCGGGCCGATCGGCACTTCCAGAATACGGCCGGTACATTTGACAGTATCGCCTTCGGAAATGTGCTCGTATTCACCAAGAATAACGGCACCAACGGAATCGCGTTCAAGGTTCAGCGCCAGACCGAAAGTGTCTCCCGGAAATTCCAGCATCTCGCCTTGCATCGCATCGGACAAGCCATGAATGCGGCAAATACCATCGGACACGGAAATGACCGTACCCTGATTACGAATCTCGGTCGAATCACCGAGGCCTTGTATCCGGCTCTTGATCAGTTCACTGATTTCAGACGGGTTGAGTTGCATACAAACTCCTAAAAAATTTCTCTCGGCTTGCGCCTTGTCCAGACGGCTAAATTATGAAACCAGGGCCTCATGCATCTGTTGCAGTCTTGCACGCACGGAAGTATCAAGCACCTCGTCCCCCACGGTCACGCACACGCCTCCAATCAGGGTGTTATCCACGACGACTGTCGGTTTCAGCTTGCGCTCGAACCGTTTTTCGAGCACAGCCACAAGATCCTTCACTTGCGCATCAGTCATGTCGAATGCACTGACAATCTGCGCATCTGCCGATCCTTCGGCTGCGTTCTTCAGAGCGATGAATTGCGTCCCGATTTCTGGCAGCAAAGATACGCGGCCGTTATCTACCAGCACTTTTACCAGATTCTCCGCCTCGGTGGATTTACTGGATTTCAGCAGGGAGAGTATCGTAAAAGTGATCTGTTGCTTGGTCAGGGCAGGATTACTTACCAGCGTCCGGACTTCAGCATTCATACCCAGTTCCGACAACTCGTTTACCAGTTCAGACCACTCTTCCATATCGTGTGCTTTCGCAACACGAAACAAAGCTTCAGCTTATGGTCTCGCGAGGGTTGCTAGTTCAGCCATGATTACAGCTCTTTTGCAAGTTGTTTCAACAGGTCAGCATGCGCTGACGCGTTGATTTCCTTCTTGAGGATCTGCTCGGCACCTTTTACCGCCAAAGCAGCGACATGAGAGCGCAATTCTTCGCGCGCCCTGACCATTTGCTGCATAGCCTCGGCTTTGGCATCTGCAATGATGCGCTCGGCGTCCGCCTGTGCTTTCTGCCTGATTTCTTCGGCAATCGCCAGAGAACGGCTTTCGGCGTCGGCAATACGCTTTTGCGCCTCTTCTTGCGCGCCGGTGAGTTGCACCTGCACACGCTTTTCGACGGCGACCATCTCTTCCTTGCTGCGTTCAGCCGCTGCCAAGCCATCCGCGATTTTTTGCGCACGGTCGTCGAGAGCCTTCATCAGCGGCGGCCATACAAATTTCGCTGTAAAGCCCGCCAAAACGAGAAAGACTACGAACTGCACGAACAAAGTTGCGTTTAGATTCACAGCTATTTCCTTCTAAAAATAACTTGCGCCAATTGCTTGACTCGAAAAATGTTCGGCTCCCCAGGGAACCGAACACATTATTTGAGGAACGGCTTGACGAACGCAAACATAACAGCGACACCGACTGCGATCAGGTAAACCGCGTCGATCAGACCGGCCAGAATCAGCACGTTGTTGCGCAACGGGTTCATCAGTTCAGGTTGGCGAGCGGAGGCTTCCAGATACTTCGAGCTGACCATTGCCAGACCAAAGCAGGCTGCGAATGCGCCAAAAGAGATGATCAGAGCGCAAGCCAAAGTGAGCATACCGATATCGGACATGATATTTCCTTCTAAGTTAAATAAAGTTTAAAAAAACAAGTAGATACTAGGTGAAACAAAACAGATTAGTGACCCTCGTGTGCCTGACCGAGATAAACCAGCGTCAGCGTCATGAAAATGAACGCCTGCAGGAACACGACAAGAATATGGAAAATTGCCCAGATGGAACCGGCTATCACGTGGCCGATGAAGGCCAGCGAACCGCCCAGAGACAATGCCGCGGAGGAACCGAGCAGCGCGATCATCAGGAACAGCAGCTCGCCCGCATACATGTTGCCCCAGAGCCGCATGCCGAGCGAAATCATCTTCGCGATATACTCAATGATGTTCAGCGCAAAGTTGAACGGCGCCAGCAGCGGGCCGAACGGCGCGCAGAACAGCTGGTGCAGAAAACCGCCAAAGCCGTGCGCCTTGAAACCGAACCAGAACATCAGGAACACCACGCCCATTGAAATGCCGACGGTACCATTCAAGTCGGCTGTTGGCACAGCGCGGTGGTAGTGAATGCTGTGATCCAGGCCAGTCCACGCAAATAGTTGGCCAAACAGGTCAACCGGCAGGAAGTCCATGCTGTTTTGCAACGAAATCCACATGAACAGGGTCAGCGCCAACGGCGCGATGAAACGACGGTCACCGTGAATCTGTTCCTTGGCTTGGCCATCGGCCATTTCGGCCAGCATCTCGATTGCAGCCTGGAAGCGCCCCGGCACACCGGATGACGCCTTGCGTGCAGCGAAATACATGATCAGCAACGCGGCAATGCCGCAGGCGACCGACCAAAATATCGTATCGTAGTGGATGATCGAGAAATCGATCATGTTCACCTGTTTTACGGAAGCAAAATTTTCGAGGTGGTGGGAGATATACCCGGCGAGGGTAGGTCCTTCTTGCGCGGCGACACTCATGATCGATTCTTATACAGTAATAAAAGATAACTTTTAAGCGCTATGGCGAGGCTTATCAAAAAATACACCCAGCTCACTTCCCGATAAAACCAGACTGCCGCAATCATGAAAACCATGGTCAGGACAATCTTTAGAAACTCCAGCACCAGGAAAATTCCCATGCTCACCTGCTTTTTGCGGCGTTCAACCATCCGAACTGCAACCACAAACAACATGTTGGGGATGACACAAATTATCCCGCCAAGAGCCGCGGAAATTCCGGCAATTTCGCCGCCGATCAGTAGCGAGCCAACCGCCACCACGACTACCACCGCGAATTGCCAACCGACGATGCGCGCCATATTATTCATTGTAAAACTCACAAAAAAGCACGCGTTCCCCAGTCCGGCCGCAACTGCCTTGAAGGAAATAATTTTTCCATCGCGGCAAGCCCAAACCCTCAAATTGTACCTGTGGCATTTTTGGCAGTCAACGAAAGTTTGATGATTATCAAAACTTTTTTCCGTGAAATTTAGCCATAAATCGCATCGCCAACTGGCACCATAAATACTTAAATTTGCTCAAATCCCATCAATATCGCGCAAACAGTGGCATGTGTCGCCTAAATGCCTGCCACACAGCCGCACGCCTCGACAATTGTTGGCCGCGCCTGACCTGCCTTCCAGCAAAGGCCGATGTCATTTTTTGTCCGGGATGTACGCATTGTTGCGCCGCTCATAACCGATGCTGGAAACCGGACCATGTCCCGGGATGAACTGGACATCGTCGCCCAGCGGGTACAAGTTGGTACGAACCGAGTTTTCCAGATCCTTGAAACTGCCCTTGGGCAAGTCGGTGCGGCCGACGGAACCGGCAAACAGCACGTCGCCGGTGACCGCCACCTTGCTCGGCGCGTGGAAGAACGCGACGTGGCCAGGAGAATGGCCCGGGCATTCAAAGACGTTC